>JBARAE010000248.1:0-8020 GCA_049791715.1 Micromonospora sp. | reverse complement strand
GGCGTATGCGAGGGGGCGGGAGAACGAACAGGAGGTGAATGCCACTGTTTCCGCGTCTTCCCCGGCGCGGTCACGGCGTGGCAGGCTACCGGCACGTAGGACCACTGTGCGACCAGCCAACGATGACTGACCGCTAGGAGGACGGGCCCATGGGCGAGATGGTGAGCTTCACCGGCAACGGAGGGACGAGCGAGGGGTATCTCGCGATACCCTCCGGCGGTGCGGCGAGCCCGGCGGTCATCGTCATCCAGGACTGGTGGGGGATCGTGCCCCACATCCGGGCCGTCGTGGACCGCTTCGCCGAGGCGGGCTTCGTCGCCCTCGCTCCCGACTTCCGGCACGGCGAGCCGGCGGCCAAGCCGAGTGAGCCCCAGCGGCTCCTGAACGCCCCGCAGATGGACGAGGCGGCCAGGGACATCGCCGCCGCGGCGGCCTACCTGGCCGGCCGCCCGGAGGTCACCGGCAAGGTCGGCTGCGCAGGCTTCTGCGCCGGCGCCAGCCTGGCGCTCTGGTCGGCGACGCTCTCGGAGCGGATCGTCGCCACCGCCGCCTTCTACCCCCGCCTGCCGTGGGAGGGAATGCACTCCCACTGGGACGACTTCGCGGGCAAGGCGGCGGCCATCCACTGTGCCGAGGCGGACGGCACCTCCGCCAGCGAGGGCGTCCAGGCCGCCAGCGCGGCGATCGAGGCGGCCGGCGGCACGTGCACCCTCTACGACTACCCGGGCACCGCGCACGCGTTCTTTAACGAGGACCGGCCGGAGAACTTCGACCAGCGCGCCGCCGCCACCGCCTGGGCCCGCACCCTGGAACTCTTCCGGGCCAAGCTTGGCTGAGCCCCGTACCCCGGAGGAGGTGGTCGCCCGCGCCGCGCGGGCGACCGATCTCGCGGACCTCGACGGGGCGGTGAGCAACTGCTTCGCCTGCCCGCGCCTGGTCGCCTGGCGGGAGGAGGTCGCCCGGACGAAGCGGGCGGCCTTCCGCGACCAGGAGTACTGGGGTCGTCCGGTGCCCGGCTTCGGGTCCCCGGACGCCCGGATCGGCATCCTCGGCCTGGCGCCCGCCGCGCACGGCGGCAACCGCACCGGCCGGATCTTCACCGGCGACCGCTCCGGCGACGTGCTCTTCGCCGCGCTGTACCGCGCGGGCCTGGCCAACCAGCCGACCAGCGTCGCCGCCGACGACGGTCTGGCGCTGCGCGACACCCGCATCTTCGCCGCGGTGCGGTGCGCGCCGCCGGACAACAAACCCACCCCGGCGGAGCGGGACACCTGCGCGCCCTGGCTGCACCGCGAGGTCGCGCTCATCCGGCCCACGCTGCGGGTCGTGGTCGCGCTGGGTGCCTTCGCCTGGGCGGCGTGGTGGCCGGTGCTCCGCGACGTGTACGGAACGCGCCCGCCCACTCCTCGCCCCGCCTTCGGCCATGGGGCACACTGGTCCGGCATGTCCGCCCCGGACCTGCTCGGCTGCTATCACGTCAGCCAGCAGAACACCTTCACCGGGCGGCTGACACCAGGGATGCTGGACGACGTGTTCGCCCGGGCGAAGCAGTTGGCCGGGGTGGACTGAGGAATGCGTGGGGCGGTGGGATGGACCTCGGCGTGCTGCGCAGGTGGTGGCCGGTCGCGGCGGTGACCGCCCTGCTCGCGCTCGCCGCGCTCGCCGCCGGCCATTCCGCCATCGGGGCCAGCCGGATCCCGCCCGCCGCGGACAACATCCCCTACGTGCCGGACTACCCCACGGCCGAGCCGGCGCCCTCGATCCCGGTCGAGCCGCGGGACGCGGGTGCGGCCACCGGAGCCGAGATCCCGCAATGGATCATGACAGCCGGCGCGGTCCTGCTCGGCCTGGCCGCCCTCGTCGCGATCGGGTACGTGGTCTGGACGCTGGTCCGCGGCTCGCTGCGCCGCACCACGCGGGCGATCCCCACGCAGCGGAGCCGACGTACCGCCGCGGGCACCGCCCGGGACGTGGTGGCCGCCCTCGACGCCGGCCTGGTGGAGCTGGACGACCGGGACACCGACCCGCGGACCGCGGTGATCGCCTGCTGGGTGCGGCTGGAGGAGGCCGCCGAGGAGGCGGGCGTACCCCGGCTCGCCGGTGACACCCCCACCGATCTGGTCAGCCGGCTGCTCCGTGGCGACCCGGCGGCCGGCGTGCCGGCGATCGCCAGCGCCGACGTGCTCGACGGATTCGCGCACGTCTACCGCGAGGCCCGCTACGCCACCCACACCGTCGACCAGCGGATGCGCGACCAGGCCCGGGCCGCGCTGCGCCGGCTGCGCGGCGAACTGACCACTCTGGCCGCCGTCGCCCCCACCGACGAGGCGCCCGCATGAGCGCGAGGAGTGAGCCGGGTTTGCGAGCCCCGCAGTCGCGAACTGAGGTGGCGCCGTGAGCGCGAGGAGTGAGCCGGGTTTGCGAGCCCCGCAGTCGCGAACTGAGGTGGCGCCGTGAGCACCAGCATCGACGACCTGCTGTCGTTCGAGGAGGAGCGCGCCGAGCCGGCCGGGGCGCCCCGGAGGGGGCGCGTGCGCTGGGTGCTGCGGACCCTCGCGGTCACCGCGGCGATCGTGGTCGTGGTCGTGGTCGCCTTACGGGCGGTCGGCCTCCAGGTCAGCCTCGCGATCATCGTGGCGGGCGTGCTCGCGCTGCTCGCCGTCCGGCGGGTCACCGGCGCCCTGTCGCCCCCACCGCCACCCCGGGCCGGCGGCCGGGCCCCCGCCGGTGAGGAGCCGGGCTTCTGGAACTGGGCCGCCCGGGACGCGCTGCGCGCCGCCATCAACGGGTGGGAACGCCCGCTGGACTGGTGTTCGGGCAACCCGCAGCGGTTCACCGAGCGGGTCCTGCCGCGTCTCGGCGAGCTGGCCGACGAACGGCTGCGCCAGCGACACGGCATCACCCGCGAGTCCGACCCGGCCCGTGCTCGCACCCTGCTGGGAGAGACACTGTGGACCTTCCTCAGCACGCCCTCCCGCCGCCCCCCGTCGCCGCGCGAGCTCGCGGCGATCGTCGCCGAACTGGAGAAGCTGTGAAGAACGACGTGGACCGGACCATGCCCCCCGCCGAGGTCGGCCGGCTGGCCCGGGCGGTGCTGGACGCGGTCGGCACGGTCGTGGTCGGCAAGCGGGAGGCCCTGGAACTGGTCCTCGCCGGCATCCTGGCCGGTGGGCACGTGCTGCTCGAGGACCTCCCGGGCCTGGGCAAGACGCTCACCGCGCGGTCCTTCGCGCAGGCGCTCGGGCTGGACTTCCGCCGCCTCCAGTTCACCCCGGACCTGCTCCCCGCCGATGTCACCGGCTCCTTCCTGTACGACCAGCGCAGCGGTGACTTCTCCTTCCGGGCCGGCCCGGTCTTCACCAATCTGCTGCTCGCCGACGAGATCAACCGGACCCCGCCGAAGACCCAGTCGGCACTGCTGGAGGCGATGCAGGAGAAGCAGGTCTCCGTCGAGGGGGTCACGTACCGGCTGGACGAGCCGTTCCACGTGCTCGCCACCGCCAACCCGATCGAGTACGAGGGGACGTACCCGCTGCCCGAGGCGCAGCTCGACCGGTTCCTGCTCCGGGTGTCGTTCGGCTACCCGAACCACGAGGAGGAATGGGAAGTGCTGCGCCGGCGGATGTCCCGCCGTCGCGAGGAGGCCGAGATCAGTCCGGTGGTCGACGCGGCGACCCTGCGGGGCATGCAGGCGGCGCTGGAGGACGTGGTGGTCGAGGACTCCGTCGGCCGGTACATCGTGGCCCTGACCGCGGCCACCCGCGAGCACCCGTCCGCGCTGGTCGGTGCCTCGCCGCGCGGCTCGCTGGCGCTGCTGCTGCTGTCCCGGGTACGCGCCGTCCTGTCCGGTCGCGACTACGTGGTGCCGGAGGACGTCAAGGAGGTGGCCGTGCCGGCGCTGGCGCACCGGATCACCCTGCGCCCCGAGATGTGGCTGCGGCGCGTCGATCCGTCCTTCGTGGTGGGTGAGGTGCTGGAGCAGACCCCCGCCCCGGCCAGCGGCGCCCTGCCCAGCTACGCGGCCGGGCCCCTCGCACGCTGATGACCAGCCGCAACGAGCCGGAGCCGGGGACGGGCTGGGCGCCCACCTGGGCGCTCGGCCGGGCGGTGCTGCTCACCGGGCTGCTGCTGATCGCCGCGGTGCTGCTGGGCCGGATCGACCTGGTCGTGCTGGCGACGCCGTTCGCCCTCGGCACCGCGTACGCCCTGCACCGCCGCCCCACCGCCGGGCCGCAGCTGGAGATCGGCACCGCGGACGCGCACCTGGTCGAGGGCGGCGCGATGAGCGCCACGGTCACCGTCGGCAACCCGGACACCGTGTCGTACGACGTGGCCGTCGTGCGTGCCCGGGTGTCGCCGTGGCTGCGGGTGGAGAAGGTCGGGTTCGGCGGCGCGGGCGTGGACGTGGCGCGCTCGGGCGGCGCCGACCGTCCCTTCGTCACCGCGGTGCCGACCGGCGCGGCGGTCGACCTGGAGCTTTCCGGCACCGCGCTGCGCTGGGGGCGGCACCCCGTCGGCCCGGCCGGCGTCCGGGTCGCCACCGCCGACGGGCTGCTGGTTTCCCGGGCGGTGATCACCGACCCGGTTCGGATGCGGGTCTACCCGAAGACCGAGCCGTTCGAGGCGGTGGAGGCGATGCCGCGGGCCGCCGGCCTGGTCGGCGCGCACCACTCCCGGCGGCCGGGCGAGGGGGGCGAGCTGGCCGGGGTCCGGGTCTTCGCCCCCGGTGACCGGCTGCGCCGGATCGACTGGCGGGTGTCGCTACGGGCCCGCCAACTGCACGTCGCGGCCACGCTGTCCGACCGGGACGCCGAGGTGGTGGTGCTGCTCGACGTACTGGCCGAGGCGGGCCGCTCCGGCGGCGTCAACGGGGCCGCCTCGGTGTTGGACACGACGGTCCGGGCCGCCGCCGCGATCGGCGAGCACTACCTGCACCGCGGCGACCGGGTGGCGATGCTCGAGTACGGCCCGGCCGCCCGCCGGCTGCGTCCGGCCACCGGACGCCGGCAGTACCTGACCGTGCTGGAGTGGCTGCTCGACGTGCACGCCGAGTCCTCTCCGCACGAGCCGTACGACCAGGTCTTCGGCCCCCAGGTGCTGTCGTCGGACGCCCTGGTGGTGGTGCTCACCCCGCTCCTGGACGAGCGGTCGGCGCAGATGCTGGCCCGGCTGGCCCGCGGTGGCCGCTTCGTGGTGGCGGTCGACACGCTGCCCGCCGATCTCAGCCCGCCGAAGGACCGCGGCTGGGCGGAGGTGGCGTACCGGCTCTGGCGGCTGGACCGGGACACGATGATCGGTCAGCTCCGTGAGCACGGCGTACCGGTGGTGCGCTGGGCCGGCGCCGGCAGCCTGGACGAGGTCCTCCGGGACGTGGCCCGGCTGGCCACCGCGCCGAGGGTCGGTGTCCGATGAGCGAACAGCTGGACGACATGGTGGCGGCGCTGAACGAACGGATCCGAGCACTGCGGTACGCGGTCAACCGGGTCAGCCTCATCCCGCTGCTGGTCCGGGTCGGCATCTTCCTCGTCGTGCTGGTCGGCTTCCTGGTGGCGTACCCGGTGGAGGTGTTCACCGCCCGCTCGCTGCTGGCCCTGACGGTGGTGGCGGTGCTGCCGGCGGTCGGGCCGCGCCGGGTATGGCCCACCTTCGCGGTGCTGGTCATGGTTGGTGGCTGGCTGCTCGCGGTGGCCGGATTCGACCGGCCGATCGCGCTCTGGCGGCTGATCGCCGTGTCGGCACTGCTGTACCTGGCGCACAGCCTGTGCGCGCTGGCGGCGCTGCTGCCGTTCGACGCGGTCGTGGACCCGGACCTGGTTGCCCGGTGGCTCAGCCGGGCCGGCGGGGTGGTCCTCGCCGGCGCAGTCCTGGGCATCCTGCTGGTCTGGTTCGGTGAGGTGGGCGGGGGCCGCGGGTTCCAGACCGCGACGGTCGTCGGACTGCTGGTGGCGGTGGGTCTGAGCGGGCTGCTGGGCTGGCTGGTACGTCGCAGATAGCGGGACGACACGGAAAGTTGCGCAGGTCACAGGGGTTGTGCTCGGTCACAGAAGGGGGTCTCGAGCGGGATTAGCTGAGCCGGCCGGGGAAAGATAGATGACGTGAATCCGAAGCGGATCCTTGTCGTGGGTGCCGGGCACGTCGGCCTGTACGCCGCTCTGCGCCTGTCCAAGAAGCTGAGCTCTCGTGAGGCCGAGGTCGTCGTCGTCGACCCGCAGCCGCACATGACCTACCAGCCGTTCCTCCCGGAGGCGGCGGCCGGCAACATCTCGCCTCGGCACTCCGTGGTGCCGCTGCGGCGGGAGTTGCGCAAGTGCACGGTCGTGGCCGGCACGGTGACTCGGATCGACCACGACCGGAAGACCGCGGTCGTGCAGCCGATCAGCGGCCCGACTCGGGAGATCCGGTACGACCACGTGGTCGTCGCCCCCGGCTCGGTGTCCCGCACGCTGCCGATCCCGGGGCTGCACGAGCACGGCATCGGGTTCAAGACCATCGGTGAGGCCATCTTCCTGCGCAACCACGTGCTGGACCGGCTCGACGTGGCGGCCGCCACGACCGACCCGGAGGTGCGGGGGCGGGCGCTGACCTTCGTCTTCGTCGGCGGCGGGTATGCCGGCATCGAGGCGCTGGCCGAGATGGAGGACATGGCCCGCGACGCCCTGCGCTACTACCCGGAGCTCAAGCCGGAGGACATGCGCTGGGTCCTGGTCGAGGCCACCCAGCGGGTGCTGCCCGAGGTCGACCGGGACATGGGCGCCTACACGGTGCAGCAGCTGCTCAAGCGGAACATGGACATCCGCCTGGACACCCGGCTGGAGTCCTGCCTCGACGGGGTGGTCAAACTCTCCGACGGGGACAGCTTCCCCGCCGACACCATCGTGTGGACCGCGGGGGTGAAGCCGTCGCCGATGCTGGACGCCACCGACTTCCCGCGCGACGACCGCCGGCGGGTCACCTGCCTGCCCACGCTGCAGATCGTGGACGGCGACCGGGTCGTCGAGGGCGCTTGGAGCGCCGGTGACTGCGCCGCGGTGCCGGACCTGACCAAGGAGCCCGGCAACTTCTGCTCGCCGAGCGCACAGCACGCGGTGCGGCAGGCCGCCCGGATGGCCGACAACATCGCGAACGTCGTCCGCGGTCGGGAGCCGGTGAACTACAAGCACAAGCACGCGGGCAGCGTGGCCAGCCTGGGTCTGCACAAGGGCGTGGCGCAGGTGTACGGGATCAAGATGACCGGCTGGCCGGCGTGGTTCATGCACCGGACGTACCACATGTCGCGGATCCCGTCGTTCAACCGCAAGGTCCGCGTGGTGGTCGACTGGACCCTGGCGTTCTTCCTCAAGCGTGAGGTGGTCGCCCTGGGGCAGCTGCACGACCCGCGCGAGGAGTTCGCCGAGGCGTCGCAGCCGGTCGGCGCGCTGCGCGGCTGAGCGTCGAGTTCGACGAGAGGGCCCCTCCCCGACGGGAGGGGCCCTTTTCCTGTCGGAACGTCAGACCCGCCAGATCCACGCGTCGGCGACGCGGTTGGCCGGGCCGAACAGTGCCTCCAGCGTGGCCCGCAGGGTCGCGGCGTGCGGCGCGTCGTCGGTCAGCGCCACGCAGGACGCGCCCCAGGAGCGGAGGTCCCGGGCGGCCTGCCGGCGCTGCTCGTCGCCGACCGCAGGGGCCACGCCCCGCTTGGCGACGTCGGCCAGCAGCGCCGAGGTGGGGCGTTTCCAGGTGCCCATGGTGGCCGAGCCGCCGGGGCCGTACGGGCCGATGAAGAAGCCCTCCGGCATGCCGAATTCGGCGTCCGCCGCGGCCGCCCAGCGCATCGGCCACGGGTTTCTCGGGGTGGCGATCGGCACCGGGACCAGCACCCCGCCGGGGTGCACGCACTCCCGCCAGTGGCCGCCGGTGATGAACTCGGGGAGAGGTGGCCGGTCGGTGGTCGGCAGCGGCGCGGGGAACACGCTCAGCAGCGCGGCGCCGACGGCGAACGGGACCAGCCGCCGGGCGCGGCCCGACTCCCGCAGGGCGCGGT
>JBARAE010000247.1:0-5137 GCA_049791715.1 Micromonospora sp. | reverse complement strand
GCCGGGGTTCGGTGGGTCGCACGGTCACCGACGGGGAACCGTCACGCGGGCACCTTGGCGGTGGCGTCCACGATCGCCCGGAGCAGGTCGACCACCCGCGGGCCCCAGCGCGAGGCGACGTCGTCGTCGAGGGCGACGATCTGGTTGTTCTTCACCGCGGTGATCCCGGCCCAGCCGGAGCGGGCCTTGACGGTGTCCGGGGTCTGCTTGCAGCACTTGGTGTCGGCCAGGAAGACGAAGTCGGGGTTCGCCTTGACGATGACCTCCTGGGAGAGCTGCGGGTACCCGCCGTTCTTCCCGTCGGCGTCCGACGGGTCGGCGATGTTCTCCAGGCCGGCCATCGCGTAGATCGAGCCGATGAAGGTCTTGCTGGTCGCGCTGTACAGCTCGGGGCCCAGCTCGTGGTAGTAGGTCAGCTTCTTCGCCCGCTGCGGCAGGTCCTTGGTCAGCTTGGCGATGTCGTCCTTCATCGTCCTGGTGACGTCGGCCGCCTCCGCCGGGTGGCCGGTCAGCGTGCCCAGGTCGGTGATCTGCTGGTACGTGTCGTCGAGCGTGGCCGCCGCCGGGGCGAGCAGCACCGGGATCTTCAGCGTGGTGAGCTGGTCGACGATCTTGTTGGTGTCGTTGGAGAGCACGACCAGGTCGGGGCTCTTGCCGGCGATCGCCTCGGCGTTCGGCTGGAAGCCGGACAGGTCGCTCTTCGGCGCCTCGGCCGGGAAGTTCGACTGGTCGTCGACGGCGGTGACCTGCTTGCCCGCGCCGATGCGGAAGAGCATCTCGGTCGCGGTCGGCGAGAGCGAGACGATCTTCTCGGGGCGCTTTTCCAGTGTCACCTTGCCGACGGTGACCGGGAAGGATGCGGCGGCCGACGGGCTGCTGCCGGCGGCGGGGGTGTCGGAGGTCTTCTCGGCGCAGGCGCCGAGGGTGAGCGCGGCCACCGCGAGGGCGGCGGCGAAAAGCCGGGGAGTACGTCTGGACATCGGTCCTCCTGTCGGTCGAGGAGTGTGGTGCTTCGCCGACAGGGACCGCCTGGGCATTCCCGTCCGCGAGGCGCCCTTCCTCGAGAGCGCGAATCGCGACCGTGCCGCAGGCGACCTGGCTCGTCCCCGTGGAGGCACGGGGCATCACAGTTGCGGGACAGCGCCGGTTTCACACCGGCTTCGCTGCGGGTTGGTCGCTAGCACCGTAGCGCACGAGCGGCAGAGATCGACCAGATGGGAGGTGTGGGCGGCGTCTCGGCAATCATTTTCTATAGCTTGATCTCTTCCGAAACTTAATGCCGCACGGGATAGTGACCGACAAGGATGCCTCACCTGTGTGGAGCTGTTATGGCCATGACACCTCTGCGCGTGGTCGCCCTCGCCGGCGCCACCGCGCTCGCCCTCCTCGGCACCACCGCCCCCGCCGGTGCCGTCGCAAGTACCACCACCGACGTGGTGACCCACGACGAGCAGATCACCTGGCAGGGCTGGTCCGGCGACGCCGGCTGGCAGACCGGCGCCGCCGCCGGCACGGTGGTCACGCCCGCCGGTCTCACCCTCGGCACCCCGGTCGGCACCGTCCAGTACAAGGACCCGCACAGCAAGAGCAAGCGCACCTGGGCGTACGGCACGTGGACGTCCCCGCTCACCGGCGTCGGCTTCGGCGCGAGCGAGCTGGTCGCCTCCTGGAACGCCGACACCCCCGCCGGCACCTGGATCCAGGTCGAACTCCAGGGCACCTACACCAGCGGCACCCTGACGCCCTGGTACGTCATGGGGCGCTGGGCCTCCGGCGACGGCGACATCATGCGGACCAGCGTCGACAAACAGCGCGACAAGATCTCCAGCATCTGGACCGACACCTTCGCCATCAACGACGCGAGCGCCGGAGAGCTGCTGCAGGCGTACCAGCTCCGGCTGACCCTCTACCGGGACCCCGCGCAGACCGCCTCGCCGGTGGTCCGCTCGCTCGGCGCGATGAGCTCGAACGTCCCGGACCGGTTCACCGTCGCCCCGAGCGCCGGCCACATCGCCTGGGGCACCGAGTTGGCCGTGCCGCGCTACTCCCAGGAGATCCACGCCGGCCAGTACCCCGAGTACGACGGCGGCGGCGAGGCCTGGTGCTCGCCGACCTCCACCGAGATGGTCGTCGAGTACTGGGGCCGCAAGCCCTCCCCGGCCGACACGTCCTGGGTGGACCCGACCTACGCGGACCCGACGGTCGACCACGCCGCCCGGATGACCTACGACTACCAGTACCAGGGCGCCGGCAACTGGCCGTTCAACACGGCGTACGCGGCCAGCTTCCCGGGCCTGGAGGCCAAGGTCACCCGGCTGCACTCGCTGGACGAACTGGAGCACTTCATCGCGGCCGGAATCCCGGTCGTGACCAGCCAGTCCTTCCTCGCCAGCGAGCTCGACGGGGCGGGCTACGGCACCTCCGGACACCTGATGGTGGTCATCGGCTTCACCGCCACCGGTGACGTCATCGCCAACGACCCCGCCTCCCCGAGCGACGACGCGGTACGCCACGTCTACAAGCGCGACCAGTTCGAGCAGATCTGGCTGCGGACCAGGCGGACGACCGCCAGCGGCGGCACCGGCAGCGGCTCCGGCGGCATCGTCTACCTGATCAAGCCGACCGAGGTGGCCTGGCCGCAGGTGGCCGGCTCCACCAACTGGTGACCCATCCCTTCTCACCCAGCGGAGTTTCCATGGCCAGATCAGCCCTGCGCGCGGTGGCCCTCGCCGGCGTCACCGCGCTCGCCCTGCTCGGCACCACCGCACCGGTCCACGCGGACAACAACCTCCCGGTCGTCGCCCACGACGAGCAGATCACCTTCCAGGAGTGGTCCTCGCAGCCCGACTGGCTCACCGGCACCCACCAGGGGACGTACGCCATCCCCGGGTACCGCACCGGCATCACCATCGGCCAGCCCGCCGGCACCACCGACGTCACCGACGAACACAGTGGAACCACCCGCAGTTGGGAGTACGCCACCTGGACCTCCCCGCAGCGGGAGATCGGCTTCGACGCCACCGAACTGGTCGCCTCCTGGAACGCCCAGACGCCGGCCGGGACCTGGATCCAGGTCGAACTTCAGGGGACGTACAACACCGGCACTCAGACACCTTGGTACGTGATGGGGCGCTGGGCCTCCGGCGACCAGGACATCAAGCGGGCCACCCTGGACGGCCAGGGCGACCCCTGGTCGACCATCTGGACCGACACGTTCTCCATCGACGACGCCAAGGTCGGCGTGCTGCTGCGCTCGTACCAGCTGAAGCTCACCCTGTACCGCGCGCCGGGCCAGACCGCCTCGCCGCGGGTGTGGATGCTCGGCGCGATGAGCTCCAACGTGCCGGACCGGTTCACCGTCACGCCCAGCAAGGGTGGCATCGCCTGGGGCACCGAACTGCCCGTGCCGGCCCGCTCGCAGATGATCCACCGGGGGAACTACCCGGAGTGGGGCGGCGGCGGCCAGGTCTGGTGCAGCCCGACCTCGACCACGATGGTGCTGGAGTACTACGGCAAGCTGCCGTCCGCCGAGGACATGTCCTGGATCACCCCCGGCTACACCGACCCGCAGGTCGCCTACGCCGCCCGGATGACCTGGGACTACGAGTACGAGGGCGCGGGCAACTGGCCGTTCAACACGGCGTACGCGGCCAGCTTCCCGGACATCGACGCCAAGGTGACCCGGCTGCACTCGCTGGACGAGGTGGAACGCTTCATCAAGGCCGGCATCCCGGTCATCACCTCGCAGTCCTTCCTCGGCAGCGAGCTGGACGGCTCCAACTACGGCACCTCCGGGCACCTGTTCGTGGTGGTCGGTTTCACCGCCGACGGTGACGTGATCGTCAACGACCCGGCCTCGTCGTCCGACGCCGAGGTCCGCAACGTCTACAAGCGGGAGCAGTTCGAGCAGATCTGGCTGCGGACCAAGCGGTACCGGGCGAACGGCACCGTCGCCGGCGGCTCGGGCGGCATCGCCTACCTGATCAAGCCGGCGGACCGGCCCTGGCCGGTGATCCCGGGGTCCACCAACTGGTGACACATCACCCTGCACGCCACGAGCCCGGCACGGTCAACCGTGCCGGGCTCGTCCTTTCCAAGTCGGTCGGCCTCAGAGGCCAAGACCCGCCGGCTTCAGAGCGACGGGGCGAACGAGGCCGGCGGGGCCGGCGGCTGCGCCGCCTCGCGACGCCGACGGATCTTCCGCACGATGATCACGACCCAGGCCACCACGGCCAGCACACCGGCCACCGTCAGCCCGGTCACCAGCAGGTACGTCGACCCACCGGTGGTGGAGAAGACGCCCTTCCGGGCACCCGTGTCCAGCGCCGGCGCGGTGGCGCCGCGGGTGAGCCCGTCGGGCGCGTCGTAGAGGATGACGTCGGTGCGCCGGGCGCCGCCGTCGGTGGCCACGAAGTTCCCGTGCCACTCAGAGTTACGCCGGGAGTGTTCCTCGTTCACCGCGGTGAACGTGCCCGCCGTCCCGCCACCGTTCTTCGCCTGCCACGCGGGGGCGAGGTCGGTGGCGCCCAGCATCAGCCCGATGGCGGCGATGACCGGAAGCCCGATCCAGACGAACACCTTCGCCTGCCAGCCGTTGATCTTGTCCATGAAACCCACGGCGGCAGACCATAGCGGTCCCGGCCCGTTCGCGCTGCCCCGGTCGCCTCCGGGGGCTGACGCCTCAGCCCTCGCGGCGCGGCTCGGTCTGCTCGTCCTGGTCGTCACCGGCGAGGGCGGACCGCAGCCGCTCCTTCTCGGCCCGGCGGCGCTCCGCCGACTCGGCCATCTCGCCCGCCATCTCGTCCCGCCAGCCCCGGAGCAGGAAGAAGGAGAGCGCGGCGGAGAACACCAACGCCAGCATCAGCCGCAGGAACGGGTTCATCTCGACGAACCAGAGGGCCGCGAGCACCGCGACGAACAGCCCGATCCGGCCCAGCGTGTACTTGACCGCCGCGCTCACGTTCGCACTCCGTTCTCCGCCGCCCGGATTCCCGGTGCGGGAGGTTCAGCCCGTCCGGCGGGCCAGCCAGTGGACGCCATGAAACCAGATCACCGCGTATGCCAGGGTGAAGACCGCCGCGGCGAGCGCGCCGGACACCAGCGGCGGCAGCCCGGCGGCCAGGCCGGCGGCCAGCAG
>JBARAE010000246.1:0-3376 GCA_049791715.1 Micromonospora sp. | reverse complement strand
GGGTCGGCCGGTCCGCCGGCCGACCCGGGCCACGGGGCGTGACCTGGGGGAATGTGCGGGCGCGGAAAAGTGTCGTACCTCGGGGCTAAAGTTGCCGGAGCGTTCTTCCTGCGCGCGAAAACCGCTCGTCAGCACCTCGGAGCGGACAGATCCACCTCACTTTCTTCCCCGGGAGTACACGGACCGTGGCCGATCGACTGATCATCCGTGGCGCGCGCGAGCACAACCTGCGTGACGTCAGTCTCGACCTGCCCCGGGACGCTCTGATCGTCTTCACCGGGCTCTCCGGGTCGGGCAAGTCGAGCCTGGCCTTCGACACGATCTTCGCCGAGGGGCAGCGACGCTACGTCGAGTCCCTCTCCTCCTACGCCCGGCAGTTCCTCGGTCAGATGGACAAGCCGGACGTCGACTTCATCGAGGGCCTCAGCCCCGCGGTCTCCATCGACCAGAAGTCCACGTCGCGCAACCCGCGCTCCACCGTGGGCACCATCACCGAGGTCTACGACTACCTCCGGCTCCTCTTCGCTCGCATCGGCGAGCCGCACTGCCCGGTCTGCGGCGAGCGGATCTCCAAGCAGACCCCGCAGCAGATCGTCGACCGGGTCCTGACGATGGCGGAGGGCACCCGGTTCATGGTGCTCGCCCCGGTCGTCCGCGGCCGCAAGGGCGAGTACGTCGACCTCTTCGCCGAGCTCCAGGCCAAGGGGTACGCGCGGGCCCGGGTCGACGGCGTCGTGCACCCGCTGACCGAGCCGCCGAAGCTCAAGAAGCAGGAGAAGCACACCATCGAGGTGGTCATCGACCGGCTCACCGTCAAGGCCGGCGCCAAGCAGCGGCTGACCGACTCGGTGGAGGCGGCGCTCGGCCTCTCCGGCGGCCTGGTCCTGCTCGACTTCGTCGACCTGCCCGAGGACGACCCGGACCGCGAGCGCCGCTACTCCGAGCACCTGGCCTGCCCCAACGACCACCCCCTCGCCATCGAGGACCTGGAACCCCGGGTCTTCTCCTTCAACGCGCCGTACGGCGCCTGCCCGGAGTGCACCGGTCTGGGCACCAAGAAGGAGGTCGACCCCGAGCTGCTCGTCCCCGACCCGGAGCGCACCCTGCGCGAGGGCGCGATCCAGCCCTGGTCGAGCGGGCACAACCTGGAGTACTTCCTCCGCCTGCTGGAGGCCCTGGGCGAGGCCGAGCACTTCGACATCGACACGCCGTGGCGCGCGCTGCCGTCCCGGGCGCAGAAGACGATCCTGCACGGCTCCGACGACCAGGTGCACGTCCGCTACCGCAACAAGTACGGTCGCGAGCGCTCCTACTACACCGGCTTCGAGGGCGTGGTGCAGTGGATCGAGCGGCGCCACTCCGACACCGAGTCCGACTGGTCGCGGGACAAGTACGAGGGCTACATGCGGGACGTGCCCTGCGCGGCCTGCGGTGGCGCCCGGCTCAAGCCCGAGGTGCTCGCCGTCACCCTGGCCGGCAAGAGCATCGCCGAGCTCTGCAACCTGTCGGTGGGGGAGGCGGCCGACCTGCTGGCCGGCATCGAGCTGACCGACCGGCAGAAGCTGATCGCCGAGCGGGTGCTCAAGGAGATCAACGCCCGGCTGAAATTCCTCCTCGACGTCGGTCTGGACTACCTCTCCCTGGACCGCCCGGCCGGCACCCTCTCCGGCGGCGAGGCGCAGCGCATCCGGCTCGCCACCCAGATCGGGTCCGGCCTGGTCGGCGTGCTCTACGTGCTCGACGAGCCGTCGATCGGCCTGCACCAGCGGGACAACCATCGGCTGATCGAGACCCTGGTCCGGCTGCGCGGGCTGGGCAACACGCTGATCGTGGTGGAGCACGACGAGGACACCATCCGCACCGCCGACTGGATCGTCGACATCGGCCCGGGCGCCGGCGAGCACGGCGGCAAGATCGTGCACAGCGGCTCGGTCCCGGCCCTGCTGGAGAACCCGGAGTCGATCACCGGGGCGTACCTGTCGGGTCGCCGGTCCATCCCGACGCCGCGCCGGCGCCGCCCGCAGACCCCCGACCGCGAGCTGGTGGTGCACGGGGCGCGCGAGCACAACCTGCGCAACCTGACCGTCTCGTTCCCGCTGGGCCAGCTCATCGCCGTCACCGGGGTCAGCGGCTCCGGCAAGTCGACCCTGGTCAACGACATCCTGCACGCCGTACTGGCCAACCAGATCAACAGCGCCCGGCTGGTGCCCGGCCGGCACACCCGGGTCACCGGGCTGGAGCACGTGGACAAGGTGGTCGGCGTCGACCAGTCGCCGATCGGCCGTACGCCGCGGTCGAACCCGGCCACCTACACCGGGGTCTGGGACCACGTCCGCAAGCTCTTCGCCGAGACCACCGAGGCCAAGGTGCGGGGGTACGGTCCGGGCCGGTTCTCGTTCAACGTCAAGGGCGGCCGCTGCGAGGCGTGCTCCGGCGACGGCACCATCAAGATCGAGATGAACTTCCTTCCGGACGTCTACGTCCCCTGTGAGGTCTGCAAGGGCGCCCGGTACAACCGGGAGACCCTGGAGGTGCACTACAAGGGCAAGACCGTCTCCGACGTGCTGGAGATGCCGATCGAGGAGGCGGCGGAGTTCTTCTCCGCCATCCCTGCCATCCACCGGCACCTCAAGACGCTGGTCGACGTCGGCCTCGGGTACGTCCGCCTCGGCCAGCCGGCGCCGACCCTTTCCGGCGGCGAGGCGCAGCGCGTCAAGCTCGCCTCCGAGCTGCAGAAGCGGTCCACCGGCCGGACGGTGTACGTGCTCGACGAGCCCACCACCGGCCTGCACTTCGAGGACATCCGCAAGCTGCTGATGGTGCTCGAGGGCCTGGTCGACAAGGGCAACACCGTGATCACCATCGAGCACAACCTCGACGTGATCAAGACGGCCGACTGGATCATCGACATGGGCCCGGAGGGCGGCCACCGGGGCGGCACCGTGCTCGCCACCGGCACCCCGGAGGAGGTCGCCGAGGTGGCCGAGAGCCACACGGGCCAGTTCCTGCGCCAGGTGCTCAAGCTCGACGGCGAGGCCAAGGGGGCGCAGGCGGCCACGTCGCGGGCGGCCAAGGCGAACGGCAACGGCGCGGCCCGGTCGCGGGCCCGAAAGGTGCCCGCCGGCGCGCGCTGACCCGACGGTACGACGGGCGGGTCGGGAAACCGGCCCGCCCGTTCCATCTTGCCGGTCGGGGCACACGCGGGTGAACCGTGCGGCACAGTGATCCGTGTTCAGAAGTGCGGCCGCGGATCATGACGGGCGGCGGCAGCCGAGAGGAAGGCCGGACATGAGCGACGAACAGGTGCCGACCGGGCCGGGTACGCAGACGCGCCGGGCCGTGCTCGCGGGCGCCGGCGCGGTCGGCGCGTCGGTCC
>JBARAE010000245.1:0-17550 GCA_049791715.1 Micromonospora sp. | reverse complement strand
GCCCGGCAGGAGGTGGTGACTACTCCATGAAGGGTCGGACCTCGACCGCGCCGTCGTGGGCGTCCGGGAACCGGGAGGCGATCTCGACGGCCCGGTCCATGCCGGCGCAGTCGACGATGAAGTAGCCGGCCAGCTGTTCTTCGGTCTGCAGGAACGTTCCGTCCAGAGTGGCCAGCGAGCCGCCCTCCAACCGGACGGTCTTCGCCGAGGCCGGGTCCGCCAGCGGCTGGCCGACCACCAGCTCCCCGGACTCCGAGATCTCCTTCATCAGCAACCCGAACTCGTTCATCCGTGCCTCGCGCTCGTCCGAGGACAGTCCCTCCTGGTGGACGAACGTCGGATGCATCCAGGTCGTGGGGTTGGTGTAGATCGAGATCAGGTACTTCACAGACACTCCTCCGTCGTTCGTGGGACATTCCCGAGGTTCAGCGGGCTGCCCTGACGCATCCGTCCCGGCGCGTCCCGCGACGAAGGCCATCCACAACCGCCATGTTCACACCGTATACCGCGCAGGGGAGGGAAGCCAGGGGACCCGCCGCGGTCGGCGCGTCCCGGGCTGCCCGCCGTTCCGCGGACCGTGCGTCGCGACGCGCCCGCGCCAGGGCCACCCGGTCGCCCACCGGCGGATCTGCGCCACTACCGCGCACGCCGCGAGAAGCCAGAGTGGACGGTCGCATGTCACGGTATGGAGGCTGCCGGTCGCGGAAGGCATCGACGGTCCTGACCGCAGCGGGGGATCGGGGTGCGGAGCCGAAAGGAAGCAATCATGACGTCCGTTGAGCAGAGCCCACCGTTGGCGGTCGCGCGGGCCGGGAGGTCGGCAGCCGGGGCAGTGGACGGGCCGCGCCGACCCGGCCGGGCCTGGATGCTGGTCGGCATCTGCACCCTGGCTGCCCTGCTCTACCTGTGGGACATCGGCTCCATCGACTACGGCAACGCGTACTACTCGGCCGCGGTCCGGTCCATGACCACGAGCTTCAGTAACTTCGTCTTCGGCGCCTTCGACCCGTACGGGGTGGTGGCCACCGACAAGCCGCCGTTGTCGCTGTGGCCGCAGGCGATCTCCGTGGCGGTCTTCGGCTACCACAGCTGGTCGCTGCTGCTGCCGCAGGTGATCGAAGGGGTCGCGGCGGTGATCCTCCTGCACCGCGCCGTACGGCTGTGGGCGGGGGAGAACGTCGCGCTGCTGGCCGCGCTGATCCTCGCCGTCACCCCGGTGACGGTGGCCGTCAACCGGGACAACAACACCGACTCCCTGCTGGTGCTCCTCCTCGTGGCGGCCGCCTACACGTTCATGCGCTCGGTCCTCGCCACCGACCCACGCAGCCGAACCCGGTGGCTGTGGCTGTGCGCCCTCCTCATCGGCTGCGGGTTCCTCACCAAGTGGCTGGAGGCGTGGATCATCGTCCCCGGCCTGGCGGTCGCGTACCTGGTGTCCACCACCGGTCGGGTCCGGCGCCGGGTGACCGACCTGCTGGGCGCGGGCGTGGTGCTGGCCGTCTCCTCGTTCTGGTGGCCACTGCTGCACGATTTCTGGCCGGGCGGCACCCCGTACGTGACGTCCACCGCGGACGGCACCGCCCTGGACGTCATCTTCGGCTACAACGGCTTCGGCAAGATCCTCAACGTCGGACAGCAGAACAACGGGGCTGGACTCAACGTGCCGCTCGGCATGGTCGGCATGGGGGGCGGCGATCCCGAGGTCACCCGCATGTTCTCCACCGAGGTGGGCGGGCAGATCTCCTGGCTGCTCCCGTTGAGCCTGCTGGTGCTGGCCGTCGCGGGGGCCGCCGGCTACCGCCGACTGTGGTTCGAGCTGCCCGGCGACCGGGTGCAGCGCGCCGGCTGGCTGCTCTGGGGCACCTGGCTGGTCGTCGCCGCCGGCATCTTCAGCTTCGTGCAGGGCGTCTGGCACCCCTACTACACCAGCATGCTGGCTCCCGCGGTGGCCGCCATCTCGGCTGCCGGCATCCCGGTGCTCTGGCGCGCGTACCGGGACTCCCGCGGCCGGCAGTGGATCCTGCTGCCGCTGGCGATCGCCGTCACCGCCGTCTGGGCGGTCGAGCTGATCTCCCGGGACCCGTCGTGGCACGGCTGGGCCCGCCGGGTGGTGGTCGGCCTCGCCGTCGTGGCGGTGGCTGGCCTGCTGCTGGGCCGGGTTTCGGCAGCGCAGCGGCGTACCCTCGGCCGGCCGGCGTTGGTCCTCGGCGTGGTGGCCGCCCTGTTCACCCCGGCACTGTGGTCGGTGGCAACGGCCGCCGAACACGGCACCAACGGTGGCTTCCCCTCCGGCGGCCCGCCGAACAAGGCGTTCATGGCCCTGCTGCGGGGCGAGCTGCCCGAGACGATGCGGATCGCCATGAGCAGACCGATGCCGCCCGGCCTGCTGCCGCCCGGCGTCCAGCCCCCCACGGTGGCGGACCTGCCCACCGGCGCGGCCCGCGGCGGCGGGATCGGTGGCCCGACGCTGTCGGACGAGAACCGCCGGGTGCTGGACTACGCCGTACGGAACTCGGGCGGCACGGAGATCACGCTCGTCGTCGAGGGCGGTGGGCTCGCGGCCTCGTCGTTCATCGTCGACAGCGACGCGGTGGTGATCGGGATGGGCGGCTACCTGGGTGCCGACGCGGTGCCTTCGGTCGACCAGCTTCAGCGCTGGGTGACCGAGGGCCGGGCGAGGTTCGTGCTCTCCGCCGCGCCGGGCGGTCCTCGCCTGGGCGGCGTCGCCGGGATGGGCGGGCCGGTGCAGCAGCAGCGGGTCGCCTGGGTCCAGCAGAACTGCGCCCTGGTCGACCCGGCGACCTACGGTGGCACCCCCTTCGACCCGACGAAGCAGCTGCCGATCCCGAGCTTCGGCGACGAGGCCCTCTACTCCTGTCGATGAGCCGGCCGCACCCCCGTGGAGGCGGGGGCCCTTGCCCCCCTCAGAAGAGGCGGTAGTGATGGACACCCCGCTCACCCTCTCCGTCGTCGTGCCGATGTTCAACGAGGAGGCCGCGATCCCCGCCCTGGTCGCGCGTCTGCGTCCGGTCCTCGACCGGCACGCCGGCGGGTACGAGGTCGTCGCGGTCGACGACGGCAGTGCCGACCGCACCGCCCAGGTCCTGCTGGAGGAGGGCCGGCGGTGGCGGCAGTTGCGGGTCGTACGGCTGCGGCGCAACAGCGGCCACCAGGCCGCCTTGACCGCGGGCCTGCATCTGGCCCGCGGCGAATGGGTGGTGAGCATCGACGCGGACCTGCAGGATCCGCCGGAGACCATCGTCGACATGCTGCGGCTCGCCCGCGAGCGGGGCGTCGACGTGGTGTACGGGGTGCGGTCCGACCGCAGCACCGACACGGTGTTCAAGCGGCGCACCGCGGACGTGTACTACCGGCTGATGCGCCGCCTGGTCGGCGCCGACGTCCCGGCGCACGCCGGCGACTTCCGGCTGCTCAGCCGGGAGGTGGTCGACGTGTTGCGGGGGCTGCCCGAACGGGCGCCGGTGTACCGGCTGCTGGTGCCGGCGCTCGGGTTTCCCAGCGCCGAGGTGCACTACGTCCGGGAGCAGCGGGTGGCGGGGCGGACGAAGTACCCGCTCCGCCGCATGGTGGCGCTCGCCTGGGACAGCGCCGCCAGCTTCTCGGCGGCACCCCTGCGGGTAGCCACCTGGCTCGGCGCGCTGGCCTTCCTGGGCTGCCTGGCGCTGATGGTGCTCGGGCTCGTGGTCTACGCCAACGGCGCCGTGATCCCGGGATGGACCTCGTTGTTCCTCGCCGTCCTCCTGCTCTCCGGGGTGCAGCTGCTCTGCCTCGGCCTGCTCGGTGAGTACGTCGGGCGGATCTACGCGACGGTGCAGGACCGGCCGGCGTTCCACGTCGGATTCGACTCGGGCGAGCAGACCTACCCCGCCGACCTCCCGGCGCGGCGGCCGGCGGCCTGACGCCGCCAACCCTTCCTGAGGAGCGCTCATGAGATCGGCCGAGATCCGCCGGATGACCGACGTCGAGGACCGGCACTGGTGGTTCCGGGAGAAGCGCGCCATCCTCGCCCGTGAGCTGCGCCGGCTGGGACCGCCCGGACGGGCCCTGGACATCGGCGCCGCCGGCGGCGGGAACAGCAGGGTGCTGCGGGACCACGGCTGGGAGCCGGTGGTCGCCGACCTCTCCGAGACCGCCGTGGCGATCGCCCGCGACCGCGGGTTCGACGCGGTGCACGCCGACGCCCGCGACCTGCCCTGGGCCGCCGGCGCCTTCGACGTGGTCACCGCCTTCGAGATCCTCGAGCACATCGAGGAGGACGACGTGGCCGCCGCCGAGATGTTCCGCGTCCTCCGTCCCGGCGGCACGCTGCTGTGCACCGTACCCGCCGACATGCGGCTGTGGTCGGCCCATGACGTGGCGGTGAACCACGTCCGCCGGTACGACCGCGCCGGGCTCACCCGGGTGGTCGAGGGCGCCGGGTTCGTCATCGACGAGCTGTGGAGCTGGAACGTCCTGCTCCGGCCGGTCGTCGCGCTGCACCGGCGTCGCTCGACCGGCAGCGACATCGACGAGCCGCCGCCGGCGCTGATCAACGCCTGCCTCAGCGGGATCCTGGTGGCCGAGCGCCACCTGCCGGTGAAGTCGCTCAACGGGGTCTCGCTGATCCTGCGGGCCCACCGGCCCTGATCCCCGTTCCCCGGGCGGCCTCCCGCCCGCCCGGGTGCCGGCGCTGGCGTCGCACGTCCGGCCCGGACCTTGACGTGCGGCACCACCGGGACGGCTCAGCCGCCGGTACGGTCCTCGTCGAGGAGCCGGGTGACGTGCGCCCGCAGCGCCTTCTTGTCGACCTTCCCGACGCCCGTCATCGGCAGTGCGTCGACCGTGACCAGACGCTCCGGCAGCTTGAATCGGGCGAGCCCGGCGTCCAGCAGCACCTCGCGCACGTCCGTGAGCTCCACCCGCCGTCCGGTCGCCGGGACGACGAACAGGCACACCGCCTCGCCGAGCTGGGCGTCCGGCATCGCGACGGCGGCCGCCTGGCTCACGCCGCCGACCTTGCCCGCGAACGTCTCGATCTCCTCGGCGGTGATCTTCTCGCCGCCCCGGTTGATGACGTCCTTCTCCCGGCCGACGACGATGAGGCTGCCGTCGGCGGTCCGCCGCACCACGTCGCCGGTGCAGTACCAGCCGTCGCCGACGAACGCGCGGGCGTTCAGCTCCGGTGCGCGGTAGTAGCCCCGGGGCGTGTACGGGCCACGGGTGAGCAGCACACCCGGTTCACCCGCCGGCACCGGTTCGCCGTCCGCGTCGACGATGAGGATCTCGTCGTCCGGGCTGATCGGTCGTCCCTGGGTGCCGTGGACCACCTCGGCCGGGTCGTCGAGGCGGGTGAGGCAGAGCAGCCCCTCGCCCATGCCGAACACCTGCTGCAGGGTGCAGCCCAGCTTCGGTCGGATCTGGCGGGCCAGCGCGTCGGGCAGGCGCGCGGCGCCGACCTGCACCAGCCGCAGCGAGCTGAGGTCGGCCTCGGGCGTCTGGTCGCGGTGTTCCAGCCAGCGCTGCACGATGGCCGGCACCACGGAGGTCGCGGTGACCCCCTCCCGTTCGATCGCGGCGAACGCGACCTCCGGTGCCGGTGAGGCCGCGACGACCACCCGACCGCCGACGAGCAGGGTGCCGAGGACACCGGGCCCCGTGTTGGGGAACCCGTGGCCGAGCGGCAGCACCGCCAGGTACCGGGTGTCCGGTCCGAACCGGCACACCTCGGCCGCGCGTTTCATCATGTAGGTGAGGTCGTTGCCGGTACGCGCGATCAGCTTCGGCAGGCCGGTCGTGCCGCCGGAGAGCAGCAGCGTGGCGACCGCGTCGCCGCCGGGCGCGGCGGCGTCGAGCGCCGCGGCCACCTGGTCCGGGTTCTCCGCAGGTGCGCAGAGTGCGTGCAGATCAACACTGCCCGGCCGGATGTCCGCGCCGGCCACCAGGACGTGCTCGGCGCTGGGCACGGCCGCCACGATCTCGTGCGCCATCGCCTGGTGGTCGTAACCCTTGTAACGGTCGGGCACGACGATCGCCCGGGCCTCGGCGTGGGTCATCACCCCGGCCAGCTCATGGTGCCGGTGCTGGGGCAGGGCCCACACCGGGATCGCCCCGAGCCGCAGACACGCCACCGTGACGAGGACGTGTTCCCAGCAGTTGGGCAACTGCACCACGACCCGGTCGTCGGGGCGGATTCCGAGCGCCCGCATCCGGTCCGCCGCCCCGTCGGCGCGGGCGAGCAGCTCCCGGAAGGTCATCCGTACGTCGCCGTCGACGAGGCTGATCGCGTCGGGGGTCCGGCGCGCGGTCTCGGCGAGCTGCGTTCCGAGGGACCGGCCCTCCCAGTAGCCCTTGGCGACGTAACCGGCGGCCACGTCCTCAGGCCAGGGCACGACTCCCGATCGGGTCGTGGTCACCGTAGTGTCCGACATGGATGCTCCTGAATGTGTTGGACGGCTTCCGAGGCCCGTCAGGTCCGAATCGGAGGCAATCTGCGGGCGCTGTTCTTCCGGCAGCCTATGGACGTTCCGGACGGCCGTCGTCTCGCCGATTGCTGACTGCCGCCGCTCGGCCGGGACCTGCTGTCACGCCGCACGCCAGGAGTTGTCACGCATACCCCGGGTCACAGAATCTGTCGCTATGTGGGGCGGCTCGCCCTCGCCAGGAGCTCTTCCTGAATCACAGGTAAGAGGGCCGGGACCCACCGCCGGCAGAAGCGCCGGGCGAAGCGATCCCGGCCGGAATTGGCGCCCTGTCCGGTGGGTGAACTCAAAAGGAGCGAAGACTTGAGCGAGAATGCAGCATCCGACGAGCCCATCGCCATTATTGGTATGAGTTGCAGGTTCGCTCCAGACCTCGACTCGCCGGAGAAGTTCTGGGAGTTCCTGGCGCGGGGCAGGAGCACGGTCAGCGACATGCCCGAGAAGCGGTGGAAGGCGTACGCGTCGAGCAGCCCGCAGGCGACCGCCGCGATCCGGGAGACCATCCTGCGGGGCTCGTTCCTCGACGACATCGAGGGGTTCGACGCGGACTTCTTCGGGATCTCCCCACGGGAGGCCGAGTTCCTCGACCCGCAGCAGCGGTTCATGCTGGAACTGGCGTGGGAGGCGTTGGCCGACGCCGGCGTCCCACCGCTGTCGCTGCGCGGCACCGACGCCGGGGTCTACGTCGCGGCGAACTCCAACGACTACGGTCGCCGGCTGCTCGAGGACATCCCGCGCACGGGTGCCTACGCGGTGAACGGCACCACGTTCTACGGCATCGCCAACCGCGTCTCGTACTTCCTGGACCTCCGCGGCCCCAGCATGGCGGTGGACACCGCCTGCGCCGGCTCGCTGACCGCGCTGCACCTGGCCAGCCAGGCGCTGCGTACCGGTGAGACGCCGCTGGCCATCGTCGGGGGCGTCAACATCATGGCCACCCCCGCGCTCAACGTGGCCCTCGACGCGGCCGGGGCGATGTCCCCGGACGGCCGGAGCAAGGCCTTCGACGCGGACGCCGACGGGTACGGCCGCGGTGAGGGTGCCGGCGTGGTGGTGCTCAAGCGCCTCGCCGACGCCCGCCGTGACGGCGATCCGGTGCTGGCGGTGATCCGGGGCAGCGTCGTGTCCCAGGACGGCCGCTCCGACGGCATGATGGCGCCCAACGCCGAGGCGCAGGAGCACATGCTGCGCCAGATCTACGAGCGGGTCGGCATCGCCCCCGCCAGCGTCGACTACGTCGAGGCACACGGCACGGGCACCCCGACGGGTGACGGCAAGGAGATCGAAGCCCTGGTCAAGGTGTTCGGCGAGGCCCGGTCCCCGGAGGATCCGTGCCTGGTCGGCTCGGTGAAGCCGAACGTCGGTCACGTCGAGGGCGGCTCCGGCATCACCGGTGTGATCAAGACGGTGCTCGCGCTGCGGCACGAACTGCTGCCGCCGAGCCTGCACGACGAGCCGACCCCGAACGTCGACTGGCACGGCTCCGGACTCCGCCTCGTCGGCGGGCTGACCCCGTGGCCGGCTGGCGGGCGGACCCGGCGGGCCGGTGTGTCCAGCTACGGCGTCGGCGGCACGATCGCCCACCTCATCCTCGAGGAGAGCCCGCTCGACCCGGCGCCGGAGGCGCCCGCCAGGAGCGGGACGGTGGACCGTATCCCGGCGGTGTACCCGATCTCGTCCGTGTCCGAGGCCGGACTGCGCGGGCTGGCCGGCGCGACGGCCGAGTGGCTGGCCGACAACCCGGGGGTGCCGCTGTCGTCCGTCCGGCACACGCTGGCGCTGCGCCGTTCCCACCTGCCGCAGCGGGGGGCCGTGGTGGCCGCCTCGGCGGAGCAGTTGACGGAGCGGCTGCGCGCCCTCGCCGACGGCCGGACCGGTCCGGGAGTCGCCTCGGCGCGGACCGTGACCGGCAGCGACGGCGGCGCGGTGTGGGTCTTCTCCGGCCACGGCGCGCAGTGGTCCGGCATGGGCCGGCAGCTGCTCGCCGAGGACCCGGTGTTCGCCGCGACGATGGACCAGCTCGCCGACGTGTTCCGCGGCGAGCTCGGCTGGACGCCCCGGGAGGCGATCGTCGAGGGTGGACCGTGGACGGCGGCCCACGTCCAGGCGCTGACCTTCGCCATCCAGGTCGGTCTCGCCCAGGTGTGGCACAGCCAGGGCCTGCGCCCCGCCGCCGTGGTGGGGCACTCCGTCGGTGAGATCGCCGCCGCGGTGACCGCCGGGGTGCTCGACCTGGAGCCGGCCGCCCGGTTCGCCTGCCGACGGGCGGCGGCCCTGCAACGCCTGGAAGGGCTGGGTGCCATGGCGATGGCCAGCCTGCCGTTCGCCGAGGCCCGTCAGCGGCTCGGCGGGCAGGGCGGGGTAGAGGCGGCGATCTCCGCCAGCCCGTACTCCACGGTGCTTTCCGGCGATCGGGAGGCCGTCGAACGGCTCGTCGAGCAGTGGCGGGAGGCCGGCGTCGAGATGCGCCCCGTGGACACCGCCATCGCCTTCCACAGCAGCCATGTGGACCGGGTCGTCGACGAGGTGGGCGCCGCCGCCCGGGAGCTCACCCCCCGGCCCGCGTCGGTCACCCTCTACAGCTCCGCGTTGGCCGATCCCCGATCGACGTCCCCGCGTGACGGTGACTACTGGGTGGCGAACCTGCGCCGGCCCGTCCGGTTCGCCGAGTCGGTCGAGGCGGCCGTCGAGGACGGCCACCGACTGTTCCTCGAGGTGTCCTCGCACCCGGTGGTCGCCCACTCGATCAGCGAAACCCTGCACCACCTGGACGTGGAGGACGGTACGGTCACCGGCACCCTGCGGCGCGACCGGGACGAGGTCGAGACCCTGCTGGGCCACCTCGCCGTCCTGCACTGCGCCGGCGCGGCGGTGGACTGGTCCCGGCACGGGTCCGAGGGCGAGCTGATCGCCCTGCCGGCCGCGGCCTGGCAGCACCGGCCGTACTGGATCTTCCCCGAGAACACCGCCGACGCCGGCCACGGCGGCGGGCACGACCCGCAGCGGCACAGCCTGCTCGGCGGCCGGATGACCGTCAGCGGCACTCCGTCGCGCGAGGTGTGGCAGACGTACCTCGACATGTCCACCCGGCCCTACCCGCAGAGCCACGGGCTGGTGGGCGTGGAGGTCACCCCGGCGGCGTCCATCATCAACACCTTCGTCGAGGCCGCCGGCCAGGATGGCAGTACGCCGACGCTGACCGACATCGTGCTGCGTACGCCGCTGGCCGTCGTACCGCCGCGGGTGGTGCAGATCGTCCGCGAGGACCGGATGATCTCGCTGGCCACCCGGGTTCCCGCCGACAACGCCGCGGACGACGTGGACGAGTGGATCACCCACACCACCGCGACCATCGACCTGACGGCCCCGCCGCCCAGCGGCCGGCTCGACGCCGACGTGCTGCGCTCCCGCCTGCCGGAGGGTTCGTGGCGGAAGGTCGACGACAACTTCCGGGGCATGGGCGTCGAGGGCTACGCCTTCCCGTGGGACCTCGACGAGCTGTGCCGCGACGACGAGGAGCAGCTGGCGGTGCTCACCATCGAGCCGGCGCCGGCGGTCCGGGCGACGAGCTGGGCGCACGTCATCGACGGGGCGCTGACCATCAGCGCCGTGGTGGTGGCGCCGGAGCAGGCCGCGTCGCTGTGGATGTCCAGGTCCATCGAGAAGGTGGCCTGGCACGGTGAGCCGCCCGCGCGGATCGTCGTGCACAGCCGCCGCTCGCCCCGGTCGCCGCGGGACACCGTGGACGTCCGCGTGGCCGACGAGCGTGGTGAGGTGATCTGCGAGGTCATCGGCCTGCGGTTCGCGGCGGTCGAGCACCTGGGCACCGCAGTCCTGCCGCGGGACCTGGTGCACGAGGTCGTGTGGCGGCCGCTGCCCGTCGAGGGTCGCGCCACTGCCTCCGCCCTCGGTCAGGTGGTCCTCGTCGGCGACCCCGCCGTGACCGGTCCGCTGGCGGAGGACTTCAGCGCCGCCGGGGTGCGGTGCATCCAGGTCCGGACGGTGCCCGGCTCGGACAGGTGGACCAGCGAGCTGCGCCCCGAGGTGTTCGAGCGGCCGGGCGCGATCCTCGTCGCACCGCCGCTCGTCGCCGACGGCGAGCAGGTGGAACAGGCGACCGAGCGGACGGCGTGGACGCTGGTCCGGGCGGTCCAGCGGCTGATCGAGGTCGAGGCCGCCGCGACCGGCCAGCTCGCGCCGCAGCGGGTCTGGTGCCTGACCCGCGGCGTACGGGAGGCGCGTGACGAGCGGTCGCTCGCCCAGGCCCCGCTGTGGGGCATCTCCCGGATCGTCGCCGGCGAGCACCCGGAGCTCTGGGGCGGCCTGGTCGACGTGGCCCGCCTCGACGCGGGTGGCGGCGGACGGCTGCTGGACGTGCTGCGCGGCGTGGCCGGCCGGGAGGACGTCATCTCCCTGACCGCCGAGGACATCGAGGCCGCCCGGCTCAGCCCGATCGAGCGCGCGGCGGACGGAACGCCGCTGCAATGCTCGCCGTCCGGCACCGTCCTGATCACCGGTGGCCTCGGCGCGCTCGGCCTGGAGGTCGCCCGGTGGCTGGTGGACCGGGGCGCCCGCCGCCTCCTGCTCGCCGGTCGCCGGGGGCTGCCGCCGCGCGCGGAGTGGGACAGCGTCACCGCCCCCGACGTACGGCGGCAGATCGCGGCGGTGCTGGCGTTGGAGGCGCTGGGCGTGACGGTCCACGCGATCGCGCTCGACATCACCGACGCCGAGCAGGTCGCCGCCGCGCTGGCGCCCGGCGGGCTGGGACTGCCGCCGGTACGGGGCATCGTGCACGCCGCCGGTGTCGTGCACGACGACCTGGTCGACAAGGTCGACCTGGACGGCCTCCGGGACGTGTTGGCGCCGAAGGTCAACGGCGCGATGGTGCTGCACCGGCTCTTCCCGCCCGGCTCGCTCGACTTCTTCGTGATGTTCTCCTCCTGTGGCCAGTTCGCCCGGCTGTCCGGGCAGACCAGCTACGCGGCGGCCAACTCGTTCCTGGACGCGCTGGCGGCCCACCGCAACTCCGCCGGCCACACCGACACGGTGAGCCTCGGCTGGACGGCGTGGCGGGGCCTCGGCCTGTCGGAGGACATCGCCACCACGATGTTCGAGGCGAACTCCCGCGGCCTGGAGGCGGTCTCCGTCGCCGAGGCGTTCCGGGCCTGGTCGTTCGGCGACCGCTTCCGGGCCGACTACCAGGCGATCCTGCGGGTGCTTCCGACCCCGCCGACCATGCCGCGGCTGCCCATGTTCCGGGAACTGACCGCGCCGGACGAGACCTCCGCCGACCTGGACGGGCAGACGTTCACGCTGGACTTCACCGAGGTCGCCGAGGACGAGGCCCGCGAACGCGTCACCGCCGACGTGCGGGAGCAGGTGGCGGCCGAGCTGAACCTCGACGCCGCGGACGTCGAGCTCAAGCGCCCGTTGGTGGAACTCGGGGTGGACTCGGTGATGACCGTCGCCCTCCGCGTGCGGCTGCAGCGCAGGTACGGCCTCGATCTGCCGCCGACGATCCTGTGGGCGAAGCCGACGGTGGCCGCGCTCTCCGACCACGTCCACGGCGCCCTGCGCGTTCCCGCCGAGGCGCACTGACCGACGCGCCGCGGGGACCCGCCGTCCCCGCGGCGGCCCCGATCCCGTTTCCCGGAAAGCCCGCCGCGCCGAGCGCGAACAGAGAGGACCCCACCATGCCGAGCACCGACCAGGCCGTCGAGGCCGTCAGCGACACCGACAAGGCCACCGTCGCCGGGCTCACCCAGCGGATCATCGCCGCCTGGCGCGACCACGACGCGGAGGCGTTCGCCGACGTGTTCACCGAGGACGGCACGATGATCCTGCCGGGCGTCTTCTGCAAGGGTCGTGGCGAGATCCGCGGCTTCATGGCCGCCGCGTTCGCCGGCCCCTACCGGGGCACCCAGGTCACCGGCCAGCCGTTCGACCTGCGGTTCGTCGGCGCCGACGTCAGCGTGCTGCTGACCCAGGGCGGTGTCCTGGCCGCCGGTGAGACCGAGCTGCCGGCCGAGCGCACCGTCCGGGCGTCCTGGCTGGCGGTCCGTCAGGACGGCGCCTGGCGGCTCGCCGCCTACCAGAACAGCCCGCGCGACAACTGACGTACCTGCCCGGCGGGCCGGCCACCCCGCGTCGGATGCCGAGTCGGCACCGCCGGTGGCCGGCCCTCGGGATGGGCACCGGCGTCCACTGCGGACGGTTGGCGGGGGCGTGCGAAGGAAATCCGGGAAATCCGAGCGGCACGACTGATATCGACGACGATTCGGGCTAGGTTGTCCACGGCGCGTTGATCGGGTCCGATTCCTCGGCGTCCTGGTGCCGGCATTCCGGGCGCGTCATCTCTCATCCCCGCAGGTGTCACCGACCCTTCATGTGGAGGCCATTGTGAGCAAGGCATTCGTCATTCGGTACGGGATGCGCCCGGACACCGCCGAGGAGAACCAGAAGCTGATTGAGAACACCTTCGCGGAGCTGGCGCAGACCTGCCCGGAGGGCCTCAGCTATGCCGCCTTCCGGCTGGGCGACGGAGTGACGTTCGTGCATGTGGGGGTGCTGCCGGAAGGCAGCAACCCCCTGATGGAGTCGGCGGCCTTCCAGGAATTCCAGAAGGCGTTCGGTGAGCGGGCCGCCTCCGGGCCGGACGCGAGCGACGCGGTGCTGGTGGGGTCGTACGGATTCGTCCGGTGATCGGCCTCCGCCCCGGCACCCGGGAATGGTCCACCGCGCCCGGACCGGGCGTGGTGGCCGTACCGGAGCTGGTGGGCGAGCTGAGCACCCGGGAGAGCGACCTGGTCCGTGCGTCGGACGACTTCGGGCACCAGGTTTACCGCCGACCGCTCGCCGTGCTGCATCCGGGCGGCGCGGCGGACATCGCGGCGACCGTACGCTTCGGCCGGCAGTGCGGGCTCGCCGTGGTGCCCCGGGGCGGTGGCAATTCGGTGGACGGCCAGGCCCAGGCCCGCGACGGGATCGTGGTCGACCTGGCCGCGCTGGCCGCCGTGCACGAGGTGGGACCGAACCGGGTCACGGTGGACGCCGGAGCCCGGTGGAGCGCCGTCGTCGAGGCCACCCTGCCGTACGGCCTCGCGCCGCCGGTCCTCCCGGACTACCTGGAGCTGACGGTCGGTGGGACGATCTCCGTCGGCGGCATCAGCGGCGCGAGCCACCGGCACGGCTGCGTCGCCGACACCGTCCTCGACCTGGAGGTGGTCACGCCGGACGGTGAGCTGGTGACCTGCTCGCCGAGCCTGCGTGCCGACCTCTTCGACGCGGTGCGGGGCGGCCAGGGCCGGCACGGGATCATCACCCGGGCCACCGTCGCCCTGGCGCCCGCGCACCGCACCGCCCGTCGCTACCAGCTGGCCTACGACGACCTCCGCGCGTACCTCGCCGACCAGGTGCTGCTGATCGAGCAGCGGCGGTTCGACCACGTCGGCGGCCAGGCCCGGTTCGTTCCGGGTACGGGCTGGCGATTCCTGCTGGAAGCCGTCACCACGTACACCTCGGACGAGCCCGACGATCGCGCGCTGCTGGCGGGCCTCGCCCACGACTGCGAGGCCGAGGAGATCCACACCAGCGGCTACGCCGACTTCCTGTACCGCGCCGCGCCGGCCGAGGCCCGCCTGCGCGCCCTCGGCTCGTGGCAACGTGACCCGCATCCGCGCTGCACCTTCCTGCTGCCCGGCCGGCACGCCGCGACGTTCGTCGCCGCGGTGCTCGCCGGCCTCACCGCCGACGACCTCGGCCCCGGTGGCGGCACCCTCCTGTACCCGGTCCCGACCGAGCGCCTCCGCGCCCCCCGGATGCCCCGGGCCGACGATCCGGTGAGCGTGGTGTTCGCCCTGTTGCGCACCGCGCCGGCCGACGAGCCGGACACGCTGCACCGCATGCGGCAGGCCAACCTCGTCCTGCACGATGCGGTGAACCGACTGGGCGGCGCCGGCTACGGCCACCCCGCCGCGGACCACCACGACCGCGAGCGGCCCATGTCGGCCGGGCAGCTGGTGCCCTGACGGTGCGGCCGGGTAGACGCCCGGTCCCGGCGGGTTGGCGGTCCGGCTGACCGGGGGAGCGGGCGGCGGGCGGTCGGCTACCTGGCGCCGGACGGGCCCGGTAGACCGCTGATGTGCCAGTGGCCGGCCGGGACCGCCTCGGCGGCGCGGCCGTTCCGGGGCCGCGGAAGCCTGGCCGGCGCCGTGGGCCCCTCCGCCGCCTGCGGCGGCCGGTCGGAACGGCCGTAGCGCAGTTCGACGTGGTGGTCCCGAGCCATCCGGCGGATCGCGGCGAGCGCTGCCTCCAGCAGCACCGTACGCACCACCGCCGCAGCCCGGTCGCCCACCCCGTCCGGGGGCAGGAGGTCGAGTTCCTGGACGGCGAGCCGTTCGGCGGTGTCCGCGTACGGCAGGAAGAAGTCGACCCCGCAGTCACAGCCGAGCTGCTGCAGGGTCGCCAGGATGAGTGCCAGCTGGTCCTTGCCCGGCGCTTCGGGTGCGACGTGCCAGCCGATCCGGTCGATGAACTCGTCCACGTCCGTGCGCGCCTGGTCTGTTCGCTCGGGTCTGCTCGTCGTGGCCGGTTCCTCGGCGAAGAGCACCCGGTTGACGACGTCGTACAGCGTCGGCAGCGGCAGGTCCCGGTCCTCGATGGCGGCCAGCAGTGTCCGCACGGAGGACAGGTCCAGGCGGCCGATGGTGGTGAAGGCCCGGATCAGGGTCAGTCGCCGCAGGTGTTCCATGCTGTATTCCGCCTGGTTGCGGCCGGTCCGGCGCCCCGGTGGGAGCAGGCGCTCCCGGAGGTAGAACTTGATCGTGGCCACGGGCACACTCGTCTGCCTGCTGAGATCCGAGATGCGCATCGAACTCCTTGTCGTGGACGACCCCTGGGTCCCCCCAGAAGATCCATGTGGGTCAATCGATGGAGTCGTATTACGTACGTCCTGTCGCCCTGGAACCGCACGTCCCGCCCGGTGGCACCGGCGGGACCGCTACCAGTACAGCTGCTCATGAGGTGCTTTCCCCGGCACCCTCCCCCCCTCAGTGCTCGTCGGCGCCTCCGGGCCGATTTCGAACCGGGGTCACGGTGTGTCCACATAGGTCGCCGTAATGTGATGCCACATTAGACTGTACGAACCGGCCGTGTTCACTGTCCTCTTGGAAGTTGCGCGTCAGCCGCAGCCTCGCTCGTGCTGCGTCCCGGTCGGCTGCACGGCCCCGGCGGCGCGGCCGGCGGCCGCGGTGACCGCCGGGCCTTCGGTGACGGGCGTCGGTCCCCCCGATGCGGTGTCGCCCGACGTCGCGCGGCCCGCCTCCCGGGCGCCGGCCGGTCCGCGGCGGGGCATCCACACCGCGAGGAGGCTGCCGAGCGCCAGAACGGCCGCCACGACGCCGAGCGTGGGCCGCGCCGCGGGCAGGAAGCCCTGCCGGAAGGTCAAGGCGACCAGATGGTCGAAACGCTGCGCCAACCCGCTCGGCAGGTCGGCGGGCGCGCGTACCCCGCCGTGCTGGCCGCTGCCCAGTTGCAGTCCGCGGTCCGCCGCCCGGGCGAACCCGTCGACGAAACGGCTCCTGGCCGCCGCCGGCAGCTGGGCCGCCTGCTGCTCGGCCGTACGTCGCAGCGATGCGGCCAGTTGATCCTGCAGCACCACACCGACGACGGCCGCGCCGAGCGCGGCGCCGACCTGCCGGGCCGTGGTCAGCACGCCGGAGGCGGCCCCCGCTCGGGCCGGGGCCACGGCGCGCATCGCCTCCGTGGTGGTGGGCGCGATTGAGGCTCCCATGCCGATGCCGATGCCGATCAGGGGCACGACCAGCACGGCGGCGGCCGACGTTGGCGTGGGCGCCACGGCGACGCCCAGGACGCCCAGCGCGTAGGCGGCGAGGCCCACGACCAGCAGCACTCGACCGCCGACGCGGTCGGTGAGCCGGCCGGCGACCGGGGCGACGGCGCTGAGCGTCACCGTCCACGGCAGTGCCGCCAGACCGGACTCCAGCGGGGTCATGCCCAGCAGCGTCTGGGTCTCGATGACGAACACCAGCAGAAAGCCGTGCAGCGCGAACGCGGTGACCAGCGTGATCACGGTGCCGAGCGCGAAGCCGCGGTCACGGAACAGCTCCAGGGGTACCAGGGGCTCCGGGTGGCGCCGCTCCCACCGGACGAACAGCACCAGTGCCGCGAGCGAGGCGACCAGGAGGGTCGGAATGGTCACCGGGCCGGCGATCCGCCCCCAGTGGTGCCGTCCGCCCTCGACGAGGCCGTAGACCACCCCGGTCAGCCCCAGCGTGGCCAGCAGCACCCCCACCGGGTCGAAGCTGCGCGGCCGGTCGGTACGCAGGTCCGGCACGAATCGCAGCGCCAGCAGGACGCCCAGCACGCCGAGCGGCACGTTGAGGTGGAAGACCCACCGCCAGCCCGCATCCGTGACGATCATCCCGCCGACGGTCGGTCCGCTCACCGCCGCGACACCGGCGACCGCGGTGAACACGCCGAAGCCCAGGCCACGCCGCTCGGCGGGCAGGATCCCGGCGATGAGCGTGAGCGCCTGGGGCAGCAGGGCGGCCGCACCCACGCCCTGCAGCACCCGGGCGGCGACGAGGGGGCCGGCGGACGGGGCGACGCCGCAGCCGAAGGAGGCGAGGGTGAACAGGACGAGCCCGCCGACGAACACGGGGCGGGGACCGAGCAGGTCGCCGAGCCGGCCGAACACCATCAGCAGTGCGGCCAGGGCGAGCAGGTAGCCGTTCAGCACCCAGAGGATCTCGTCCACCCCGATGCCGAGGGAGCGCATCATGTCCGGCGCGGCGGTGTTGACGATGCTGGTGTCCAGCAGGATAAGGAAGTTCCCGAGGCAGAGCACCAGCAGGGCCGGCCAGGGGTTCCGGGGCACGGATCGAGGGGTCATGGCGAGCCTCCGGTCGCGGGTGATCGCTGCTGTGCGCCGGCGCTCGACGGCCGGGCCGAGTGGCCGGCCGGGGCGTCTGCTGCCCGCGGGGCCGCCGGCGAATCGGGACCGGTGCGCCCGCTCCGCTGAACCGACGGTGCGCGCGGCGGTCCGGGACGC
>JBARAE010000244.1:0-4820 GCA_049791715.1 Micromonospora sp. | reverse complement strand
CGCGCGGACCAGGGCGTGGCCCTCGGCGATCAGCTCGCGGTCCCAGGCGCCGCGGTCCTGCTCGCCGAGGGCGACGAGCTCACCGGTCGCCGACACCCGGGCGGCCCGGCGGGCCTCCGTCAGCAGCATCAGCGCCAGCAGTCCGGCGGCCTCGCCGTCCGCTGGTAGAGGGGCACGGACCAGCCGGGTCAGGCGGATCGCCTCGGCGGTCAGATCGTTGCGGACCGGCTCCTTGTCGGGGTTCGAGGCCAGGTAGCCCTCGTTGAAGATCAGGTAGAGGACGGCGAGGACCCCGGTGACCCGGGCCGGAAGGTCCTCACGTAACGGCACGCCGTAGGGGATCCTCGCCGCCTTGATCTTCGCCTTCGCGCGGGTGATCCGCCGGCCCACGGCGGTCTCCTCGACCAGGAAGGCGCGGGCGATCTCGGGGACGGTTAGCCCGCCGACCATGCGCAGGGTCAGCGCGATCCGCGCCTCCATGGCCAGAGCGGGGTGGCAGCAGGTGAAGACGAGGCGGAGCCGGTCGTCGTCGATGGCGCCGAGCGGCTCGGGGGTGTCGACCAGCATCAGCGCCTCCCGGTGCTTCTCCTCGCGCCTGGCCTCCCGCCGGAGCCGGTCGATGGCCTTGCGGTGGGCGGTGGTGGTCAGCCACGCGCCGGGACGCGGAGGGACACCTTCGACCGGCCAGCGTTCGACGGCGGTCGCGAACGCTTCGGCGGCCATCTCCTCGGCGATGTCGAGGTCCCCGATGCGCCGGGCCAGGGTCGCGACCACCCGGACCCACTCCTCGCGGTGGACCCGGGTGATCACCTCACCGACGTCCGTCATTCGCTCACGAACGGGCGGAGCTCGACCCTCCGGTTGCAGCTCTTCGACCCCAGGGCGGCGAGCCGGAGCGCCACGTCGAGGTGCGGAGCGTCGATGATCCAGAAGCCGATGATGTGCTCCTTCGACTCCAGGTAGGGCCCGTCGGTGAACACCGGCTCCCCGTCCCGGCCGTCGACGACGGTGGCCGTGCTGGGCGACCCCAGGCCGCCGGCGAACACCCAGTGGCCGTCGGCCTGGAGCTGCTCGTTGAAGGCGTCGATCGCGGCCATCTCCTCCTCGGTGGCCAAGTCGCTCGTGTCGTGGAGAACGGACATCAGGTACTGCGCCATCGGGATCGTCTCCTGTGGTCGTGTGGCCGCCCCCTCGGGCCGCCTGTCACCCCAGCTACGAACGCCGCTGCCTCGATCCGACACGCTCCGCTGAGATCTCCTCGAGAATTTTCGTACGCCGCGCGGTGTGGCGGGCGACCGGACGCGCCCGCGGGGGTGGGGCGCCACCGCAGAGTCGGCGGACCGCGATCGGTGCAGCTGTCCGTGGAGCCTGTCACCGCGATCCAGCCACACCATGTTCTCCGGCGTCAAACCGGACCAGTCGACCGCCATCGAATTGGACCTTAGCCGCGTGCCATTGCCGCCATACGGTCGAGGGCGACCGATATCCGGTGCATACAGATGGCGGGAGGCGATGCATGAGCGACACCGAGTCGCAGACCGCGCGCGGGAAGGTGCTCTGGCACTTCACGATGTCGCTGGACGGTTTCGTGGCGGGACCGCACCACGAGATGAACTGGATGACCGGGATCTCGTTCCGTCCGGGCCTCGTCGACGAGTACGTCCAGACCACCGGCGCCGTGCTGGGGGGTCGGGACGGTTGGGACGTCATCAGCGGCAGCCGGCCGTACGGCGGCAGGTGGGACGGACCGATCTTCGTCCTCACCCACCATCCCGAGGACGCGACGCCCGCTGACGGAGTCACGTTCCTGCACTGCGGCCCGGCCGAGGCGGTGCGGATCGGGCTGGCCGCGGCCGGCGGCAAGAACCTCGAGGTGTTCTCACCCACCATCGGCCGCCAGCTCCTCGAACTGGGGCTGATCGACGAGATCGACCTGCACATCGCACCGATCCTGCTCGGCGACGGCATCCGCCTGTACGACAACCCCGGCGGTGCGCCGATCCACCTTCACCGGGTGGGGGAGGGCGACCCCACGTCGGTCCTGAACGTGCGGTATCGACCGACCGGCACGGCGAAGGCCACGACCGGGCGAGTGTCGGGAAACTGAACAAGTCCGGGCCGCCGGGGCGGAGCGGACGCCGAATCGGGTAAGGCCAGTGGGCAACTCCGGTGTGACGTGGCACGATCACGCAGTGACCAGCAGCCCCCCGGCGGCGCAGCGCCTGCGCGACCTCGCGCGGCTGCGGCGCGTCCGCGACCGGATCGACCGGGAGTACGCGCAGCCGCTGAACGTCGAGGCGCTCGCCCGCGGCGCCCACATGTCGGCCGGGCACCTCAGCCGCGAGTTCCGGCTCGCCTACGGGGAGTCGCCGTACGCCTATCTGATGACGCGGCGCATCGAGCGGGCGATGGCGCTGCTGCGTCGTGGCGACCTCACCGTCACCGAGGTCTGTTTCGCGGTCGGCTGCGCGTCGCTGGGCACCTTCAGCACTCGCTTCACGGAGCTGGTCAGCATGCCACCCAGCACCTACCAGCGCCGCGCGTTGAGCGCGACGGCGGGGATCCCGTCGTGCGTGGCGAAGCAGGTGACCAGACCGATCAGGAATCGAGAAGCGCGGGTCACCGAGCCGCAACTAGCGTGACGGCCATGGACATCACCATTCAGAGCACCTTCCTCCCGCACGACGACCCGGACGCATCCCTGGCCTTCTATCGCGACACCCTCGGTTTCGAGGTCCGCAACGACGTCGGACAGGGCAAGATGCGCTGGATCACCGTCGGCCCTCCGGCTCAGCCGGGGACCTCCATCGTCCTGCATCCACCGGCCGTCGACCCCGGCGTCACCGCCGAGGAGCGGCGCACCATCACCGAGATGATGGCCAAGGGCACCTACGGCATCATCGTCCTGGCCACCGCCGACCTCGACGGCACCTTCGAACGGCTGCAGGCCGGCGACGCCGAGGTCGTCCAGGAGCCGACCGAGCAGCCGTACGGGGTGCGCGACTGCGCCTTGCGCGATCCCGCGGGCAACATGGTCCGCATCAACGAGCTCCGCTGAGCATGGCCACGAGCACGGACATGCAGGCGCCTGCGCTGCACGTTGCCGACAGCCACGATCTGATCCGCGTGCACGGCGCGCGCGAGAACAACCTCAAGGACGTCAGCGTCGAGATCCCGAAGCGTCGGCTGACGGTGTTCACCGGCGTCTCCGGCTCGGGCAAGAGTTCGCTGGTGTTCGACACCATCGCCGCGGAGTCGCAGCGGCTGATCAACGAGACCTACAGCGCCTTCGTACAGGGCTTCATGCCGACGCTGGCGCGGCCCGACGTCGACGTGCTGGACGGCCTCACCACCGCGATCATCGTCGACCAGGAGCGGATGGGCGCCAACCCCCGCTCCACCGTCGGCACGGCCACCGACGCCAACGCGATGCTGCGCATCCTGTTCAGCCGGCTCGGGCAGCCGCACATCGGCTCGCCCCAGGCGTTCTCCTTCAACGTCGCCTCGATCAGTGGAGCGGGCGCGGTCACCCTGGAGCGCGCCGGACGGAGCGTGAAGGAGCGCCGGGAATTCAGCATCACCGGCGGCATGTGCCCGCGCTGCGAGGGCATGGGCCGGGTCTCCGACATCGACCTGTCCCAGCTGTACGACGACAGCAAGTCGCTCAACGAGGGCGCGCTCACGATCCCCGGCTACAGCGTCGAGGGCTGGTACGGCCGCATCTACCGGGGCTGCGGCTTCTTCGACCCGGACAAGCCGATCCGGAAGTTCACCAAGCGGGAGCTGCACGACCTGCTCCACAAGGAGCCGACCAATATCAAGGTCGACAACATCAACCTGACGTACGAGGGTCTGATCCCGCGGATCCAGAAGTCGTTCCTGTCCAAGGACGTCGATGCGCTGCAGCCCCACGTCCGGGCGTTCGTGGAGCGGGCGATCACCTTCGCCACCTGCCCGGACTGCGGCGGCACCCGGCTCAACGACGGTGCGCGGTCGTCGAGGATCAAGGGGATCAGCATCGCCGACGCCTGCGCGATGCAGATCAGCGACCTCGCCGGGTGGGTGCGCGGGCTGGACGAACCGTCGGTGGCGCCGCTGCTGGCGGCGCTGGGGGACACCCTCGACTCGTTCGTCGAGATCGGCCTCGGCTACCTCTCGCTGGACCGGTCGACGGGCACCCTGTCGGGCGGGGAGGCGCAGCGCACCAAGATGATCCGTCACCTCGGGTCGTCGCTCACGGATGTGACGTACGTCTTCGACGAGCCGACCATCGGGCTGCACCCGCACGACATCGCGCGGATGAACGACCTGCTGCTGCGGCTGCGCGACAAGGGCAACACCGTGCTGGTCGTGGAACACAAGCCGGAGGCGATCGCGATCGCCGACCACGTCGTCGACCTCGGACCCGGCGCGGGCACCGGGGGCGGCGAGGTGGTGTTCGAGGGCAGCGTCGACGGGTTGCGCGCGAGCGGCACGCTGACCGGCCGCCACCTGGACGACCGGGCCTCCCTCAAGAAGACGGTACGCGAGGCCACCGGCACGCTCGACGTCCGCGGCGCCACCACCCACAACCTGCGCGGCGTGGACGTGGACATCCCGCTCGGCGTGCTGGTCGTCGTCACCGGGGTGGCCGGCTCGGGCAAGAGCTCCCTGATCCACGGCTCGGTGTCCGGCCGGGACGGGGTGGTGTCGGTCGACCAGGGCGCGATCCGCGGCTCGCGACGGAGCAACCCGGCGACGTACACCGGACTGCTCGACCCGATCCGCAAGGCGTTCGCGAAGGCCAACGGCGTGAAGCCGGCGCTGTTCAGCGCCAACTC
>JBARAE010000243.1:0-3513 GCA_049791715.1 Micromonospora sp. | reverse complement strand
GGGCCGTGATCCGGCCCGCCGCGTCGAGCCGCGCCCCGGTCTCCGGGAAGTCGGCCCGGCTCACCTGCCGGACCAGTTTCAGGCCCCGGTCGTCCGGGTCCATCGTGGGGCGGCCCACCCCGTTCAGGTAGGTCGAGGTGAAGGTGCCGTCGACGAAGGTCCCGTCCGGCTTGACGGACACCTTCAGCACCCCGCCCCAGCCGAGCCGGCCGGAGCTGTTCAGCATCTTCCCGCCGGCGGCGAAGTTGCCCAGGCTGTACGCGATCAGCCGGCCCTGGTAGAACTCCATGCCGCGCAGCACGTGCGGGCCGTGCCCGACGACCAGGTCGGCGCCGGCGTCGATCACCGCGTGGGAGAAACGGATCGGGTCGCCCCGGTTCTCGCCGAAGAACATCTCGGTGCCCGGCTTCACCCGGCTCCGGTCGGCGCCCTCCGCCCCCATGTGCACCTGCACCACGACCACGTCCGCCGCGGCCGCCGCCTTCTCGACGACCTGCTTCGCCGACTCGATGTCCACCAGGCTGTTGGACCAGACGTACGACGAGAAGCCGACGACGGCGACCGTGACGCCCGCGACGTCGACCACGGCGATCTGGTCGGGCGCGCCGGTGTGCTTGAGCCCGTGCTGCTCCAGGGCGCGCTGGGTGTTCCGGTACCCCCGGGGGCCGTAGTCGTAGCCGTGGTTGTTGGCCTGGTTGAGCAGGTCGAAGCCGGCGTCGCGCAGGTGCGCGGCGTACTCCGGCGGGGCCCGGAACTGGAAGCAGTTGGTGGCGTCCGCCTCGCACTTGCCCGTACCGGTGTCCTCGGTGAGCGGCTCCTCCAGGTTGCCCATCACCAGGTCAGCCTTGAGGGCACCCTTGACCTGGTCGAAGAAGCCCCTGCCGTCGTTGGCGGGCAGCCGGGACGGGGCGTTGCCCATGATGATGTCGCCGGTCGCGGAGAGCGAGATGGTCTGCTCGACGACGTCGACGGGGCTTGTGGACTCGAACGGGATGGGTGAGCCGGTCGACCCGCCGCCGGCGCCCGGCTGCCAGACCGGCGCCGGTGCGCCGTTCTCGGCGCAGCCCGCGACCAGCAGCGCGGCGAGCAGCACGCCGAGGGCACCGGCCAGTCGACGACGGGTGCCAGCCCGTCGGCAACGGGGGCCGGGCGCGGAGAGTGCGGGAGCATACATCGTCCGTGACGCTACCGCCCGGAGAACGCTCCGACGACGGCCGATCGGCCGGAAAACCTGACCGGCCGAGCCGCCGGGTCTCCGGCTCACCCGGTCAGACGGTCGGACCAGGGGACCACTGTCCCGGCCCCGCCGGCCAGGACGGCGGCGTGGACCGCCCGGGCCAGGGGCGCCCCCCAGGTCGAGCGGGGGCCGCCGTAGGGCGCCTGCTCGCCGCCCGCCGGGCAGAGCACGGTGACCGCGTCGGTGGGGGTGCCGGTGGCGGGCAGGCCCAGCTCCCAGATCGCCTGCGCCTTCGCCTCGGTGGCGGTGGCCACGGCGTTGACCAGCGCGGCGTCGCCGAGCCGGACCGGGACGTGCACCACGATGTTCACCGTGCCGACCGGTTGCGCGGGAGCGGCCGGCCCGGGCCCGGGTGTGGAGGCGGCGGGCGCGCGCCGGGAGGCGGGCGTGGGCGCGGCCGCCCAGACCGGGGTGCCGAGCCCGACCGTCGCCCATACCCGCACGCCGTCGTCGGCCCGGGCCACCACCTCGGCCACGTCGACCCCGGTCAGCAGCCCCACCCCGGGCCCGTCCAGGCCGAGCCCGTGCGCCAGCTCGGCCAGGTGGTCCGCCGGGTCGTCCCGGTGGTACGACATGGGCACGGTGGCGTTGACCACCCACCGCCGTACGCCGATCCCGCCGCCGAGCGGGGCGGAACCGACGGCCAGCAGCGGTTCGTCGGCGCGCCACACCAGCAGCGGGATGTCCCACCCGTCCTCATGGCGGCTGGTCAGGAACGGATCGTTCAGCACGGCGTGACCCTACGATCCGAGGTGGGGAGGGGCGCTGACCACCCGCTCCGGGGGCCGCGATCTTACTGGTTGATCAGCTCGCTCAGTTACGTCCAACGATCAAGATTCCAGGGGTGCGCCTCTGTTTCGTGCTCGGGTGCGCCTAGACTTGTCGGCGCGCGCGGGATCAGCGGACGGCGGACCCGGCCGACGGACGGCACGCGCAGGCGGAGGTGCGCGAATGGACGAGGTACTGGCCCGCAGTGGGATCTTCCAGGGTGTGGATCCGGAGGCGGCCGAGGCGCTCGCCAAGGAGATGGAGACGATCGAGGTCCGTAAGGGCGAGGTCGTCTTCAACGAGGGTGAGCCCGGCGACAGTCTCTACATCCTGCTGTCCGGCAAGATCAAGGTTGGTCGCCGCGCGGCGGACGGCCGGCAGAACCTGATCGCTGTCATGGGCCCGTCGGACATGGTCGGCGAGCTGTCGCTCTTCGACCCCGGCCCGCGTACGGCGACGGCCACGGCGGTGACCGACACCCGGCTGGTACGGCTGCGCAAGCAGGCCCTGCGGCCCTGGCTGAACAACCGCCCGGAGATCGCCGAGCAGCTGCTCCGGGTGCTGGCCCGCAGGCTGCGCCGGACGAACGACTCGCTGGCCGACCTGATCTTCACCGACGTGCCCGGGCGGGTCGCGAAGAACCTGCTCCAGATGGCCGGCCGGTTCGGTACCCGTGACGGCGGCGTGCTGCGGGTGACCCACGACCTCACCCAGGAGGAGATCGCCCAGCTCGTCGGCGCCTCCCGGGAGACCGTCAACAAGGCGCTCGCCGACTTCGCCTCCCGCGGCTGGCTGCGCCTGGACGGCAAGAGCATCATCATCCTCGACCCGGAGCGACTGGCTCGCCGCGCGCGGGTCTGACCCGTACCCGGACATCGACGGGGACCGCCCTCCGGGGCCGGTCCCCGTCGTCGTTTTCTGCCCGGCGCAGAACCTTCTCGACGGGCGGCGGCCGGACGGGCACGGTGGGCTGATGCGTGAACGTGTCGCCGTCCTCTCCGACATCCACGGTGCGCTGCCGGCGCTGGAGGCCGTCCTGGCCGAGCCGGACGTCGCCGCCGCCGACCTGATCGTGCTCACCGGTGACATCGCCACCGGCCCCCAGCCGGTCGAGGTGCTGGACCTGCTCGCCACCCTGGGCGAGCGCGCCTTCTGGGTGGGCGGCAACTGCGAGCGGGAGCTGGTCGAGGCGCGGTCCGGCCGGCCCTCCGCGCACGACGTCGCGAACTGGGCGGCGGCGCAGCTCCGGGACGACCAGGTGGCCCGGCTGGCCGCGCTGCCGCTCACCGTCACCCTGCCGGTCGCCGGCCTCGGCGAGGTGCTGTTCTGCCACGCGACGCCCCGGGACGACGAGGAGATGGTGGTGGTCGACTCGCGGCCGGCCCGCTGGGCGGAGGTCTTCGCCGGGCTGTCGGCCGAGGTCGGCACGGTGGTCTGCGGGCACACCCACATGCCGTTCACCCGGCTGGTCGACCGCCGGCTGGTGGTCAACGCGGGCAGCGTCGGGA
>JBARAE010000242.1:0-1785 GCA_049791715.1 Micromonospora sp. | reverse complement strand
TGTGGGTAGTGCCGTCGAGGTGAACCAACGGATCGCTAGGGTGGTCGTCATGGCCGACGAGGTCCAGGAACAGATCACCGTGGCGGCATCGCCGGACGCAGTGTACTCGGCGGTGTCGGACGTGCATCGCATCGCCGTGTGGAGCCCCGAGTGTTTTGCCGTCTGGGTGACCCTGCTGGTTAATTGATGTTTATGCAGCCAGGGCTAGGTCGAGGCGGGCGAGGTGGCTGGTTCTGGTGCGGTCGAGGGGTACGTCGTTGAACCAGGCGTCCAGGCGGATGAGGTTCAGCGCGGCGGCGCTGACCACGTTTTGTAGGTGGGTTTTCGGTAGGCCGCGGTAGCGGGCGTGGCGGGTGTCGGTGACCGCGACACCTTGACGGATGGTGCCTTCCACCCCGGCGCGCAGCCGGTAGGTGCGGGCGAAACCTTTGGTGGTCTGCCGGGCCCGGGCCGCTGCGAGTGCCTCGTGGACACGGCGGGGCCGGATGGTCAATTGCCGGCCACCGCGGGTAGCGGTGGTGCACTCGGCGCGGGCGGGGCAGGCACGGCAGGTGGCGGTGTCGAACTTGACCACGATCGTCTCGACGCCGCGTTGCCGGGCGGGGCTCCACACGCTGCTGGTTCTGCCTTGCGGGCAGGTCACCGTGCCGGTGTCGAAGTCGATGTCGAAACGGGCGGCGTCGTAGCCGGCCCCGGCCCGGGCCTGGGCGGACACATCGGCCAGCATCGGGGTGAGCAGGCTGATGCCGAACCGGTCGGCGGACTCGACGAGCAGGTCGGCCGAGGGGTAGCCGGAGTCGAGCAGATGCTCATCGGGCAGCAGCCCGCGGCGGGCCAGGCTCTCGTGGATCGCAGTGGTCATCGCCGCGTCCGGCACGGCGGCGTCGGTGGTGGCCACGTTGGTGATGATGTTCGGCAAGGGCTGCTCGCCGGACTCGGCCCGGTCCTGCTCGTCGGTGCAGGTTTCGCTGACGTGGACCTTGTACCCGGTCCAGAACAGGTCCCGCTTGCCGCCGACCCGGGCGTCGGTGTCGTACGGCGAGGTGAGCCGGGATCTGCCGGGCGGGAGACCATGCACATCCGCCTCCCGCCGAGAGATCACCTCCCGCCCGGTCCGGTCCACCATGATCACATAGTTCTGCAGCAGGACCTGCCGCAGCGTGTCCACTGCGGGGATCTGCGCCAGCCAGCCCGGCGCGTCCGCCGCGTACACCGCGCGCAGCAGGGTGAACCCGTCCTGCCCGTAGGCCATGGCGAGGGCGTCGCGTTTGGACTGCACGGCCGGTAGCCGCCACGAATCGACGCGCACGCCGTAGCGGGCGCTCCAGTCAGGCACGTCCAGGGTGGCGGCCAGCCAGTCCGGCGCCGCCACGGCGAGGGCCTCTAGGGCCGCCCGGACCGATTCTCCGGCCAGTTCGAGCCGGGTGAGATCACGCACCGCGGCCAGCACATGCGTGGAATCCGTACGCTGCTTGCCGCCGGGCTTGAGCAGCCCTCGGGCCACCAGCGCGGCCAGCAGCACATCCAGGGCCCGCTCCACCATGCCGTGCTCGACCAGCCGGTTACGAAACTCGGTCAGGATCGAGGAATCGAACCCCTCATCCGCCAAATCCAGGCCCAGACCATATTTCCAGTCGATGCGGTTACGCACCGCCTCCGCGGCCTGCCGGTCAGTCAGATGCTCCGCGTACTGCAACACCGTCACCAGCATCAGCCGCCCCGGTGACCAGCCCGGCCCCGCACCCCGAACGCCGCGGTGAACGCCGCATCGGCGTACACCTCACC
>JBARAE010000241.1:0-4211 GCA_049791715.1 Micromonospora sp. | reverse complement strand
ATCCGTACCTGCTGCTGACGAAGACGAACATCAGCGCCACCGGCAGCGAGTAGAGCAGTGAGAAGGTGGAGAGCAGGCGCAGGTCGGCCTGGCCGCCCTCGGTGTAGAGGGTGTACATGATCACCGCCGCGGGCGCCTTGTCCGGGCCGCGCAGCAGCAGGAACGGCACCAGGAAGTTGCCCCACACGTTCGCCACCGCCCACACCCCGACGGTGGCCAGCCCGGGCCGGACGACCGGCACCACGATGTGCCGCATGATCTGCAGCGGGCTGGCGCCGAACACCCGCGCCGACTCCTCGTACGACGTGGGCGTGGCGTCCATGAAGTCCTTGAGGATGAAGATCGCCGCCGGCAGCAGGCCACCGGTGAGGATCAGGATCACGCCGAGCCGGGAGTCGATCAGGTGGAGCCGGAACGCCAGCTCGAACAGCGGCACCATGGTGGCCGTGCCGGTCACGATCGACGACAGCAGCAGCAGCCCGTAGAGCAGCGCGTCCCGGCCCGGCACCCGGACCCGGCTCAGCGCGTACGCGGCGAGGGCGGCGAACGTCACCACCAGCACGGCGGTGCCCCCGGCCAGCCAGACCGAGTTGACCAGCGACGTCAGCGCGTACGGGTTGTCCAGCAGGGCCCGGAAGTTGTCGAGGGTGAAGTCCGGCAGCGAGATGCCGATCGTCGGGGTGTCGTCGAACGGCGCGGTGGCCAGCCAGAGCAGCGGCAGGGCGAAGAAGGCGAGCACGAGGCAGAGGAAGACGTACCGTCCGATCCGGGCCAGCACGTGCCGCACGGCCACCCTCGGCGCGTCGACGCGGGCCTGGTCCGCCGTAGGGGTCACGGTGCTCATGCCCGCTCCTTCCGCCGGCCCAGCATGCGCAGGTAGATCAGCGCGATGACCAGGTTGATCAGCAGCATGATGAACGAGATGGCCGCGCCGAAGCCCAGCTCGCCGCCGGAGAGCGCCACCTTGTAGACGTAGACCGCCAGCACCTCGGAACGCTGCTCGGGACCGCCGGCGGTGATCAGGAACGGTGTGAAGTCGTTGAACGTCCAGAGGCTGATCAGCAGCAGGTTGGTCAGCACGTGACCGCGGATGCGCGGGAACACCACGTCGCGCAGCTGCTGCCAGGTGGACGCGCCGGCCAGCCGGGCGGTCTCCAGGTGCGACCGGGGCACGTTCTCCAGGGCGGCGGCGTAGAGCATCATCGAGAACGCGGTGCCCCGCCAGGTGTTGAAGATGATGATCGACAGCATCGGGTGGTCGAGCAGCCAGGCCATCCCGGGCGTGCCGAGCAGGGCGTTGAGCGTGCCGGCGTCCCGGTCGAGCAGGGCGATCCAGAGGAAGGCGACGACCGAGCTGGGCAGGATCCAGGACAGCAGGATGAAAGCCTCGACCACCCGGCGCAGCGGGCCCCGCCGGTCGCGCAGCGCGAAGGCGATGGCGAAGCCGAGGCCGGCCTGGCCGATCACCGCCGAGCCGAGCACGAACTGCAGGGTGAGCAGCAGCGACGTGCGGAAGCGTTCGTCGCCCAGCGCCTGGGTGTAGTTGTCCAGCCCGACGATCTGCGGGTTGGCCGCGGCCAGGCCGGTGAGCCGGTAGTTGGTGACGCCCAGGTAGATCGTCCAGCCGGCCGGCACCACGAGGAAGAGCAGGATCAGCACCATGCTGGGGACGAGGAACCCGGCGGCCCGGGCCCGGCCCAGCCCGGCCGCGTCGGGGGCCGGGGAGGCGCCCGTGACCGGGCGCGCTCCCTCGACCGTCTCGTCAGGACGAGACGTTACCTGCACCACCGACGATCCCTTCGACCTTCTTCTGGTACGCCGAGGCCGCCTCGTCGACGCTCTTGCCCGACGCCACGGCCGCGGTCGCCTCCTGCAGCGCCACCGACACCTGCGGGTAGACGGCCAGCGGCGGCCGGTACGCGGTGAGCGGCAGCACCTTCTCGGCGACGAAGTTCAGCATCGGGTCACCGGCGAGCACCTCCTTGTTGACGTCCATCCGGGAGGTGATCCGCGCGGCGCCGGCGAGCTGCTCCTTCGTGGCCTCCGCGGAGTGCATGAACGCCAGCAGTTCGAACGCCTGCGCCGGGAACTTCGAGTTAGGGTTCAGCACGTCGACGCCGCCGCCGGACATGCTCACGAAGTCCTGCCCGCGGATGCCGGCACCGGGCTGCTTGGCCGGGATCATCGCGAACCCGACGCTGCTGTCCCGGTCGGCCATCTTCGCCGTGCCGTCCTTGGGGTTGATGACGCTGCGCCAGAAGTAGTCGCCCTCCGCCAGAATGCCGATCTTGCCGGCGGCGAACTGCTCGAAGGACTTGTCGCGGCCCTTCGCCTCCTGCTGGAGCTTCGGGTCGCCCAGCCCGCCCCCGTACACCTTGGCGTAGAAGTCGAGCATGTCCTTGACCGGCTGGTTGGCGCCGGCCCACTTGTTGTCCTTGTAGATCTCGCCGCCGGCGCCGACCAGCAGCGGCAGTGCGCCCTGCATGGTGGTCGCCTCGCCCATCGCCGTGCCGGCGTTGATCTGGATCGGCGTCACGCCGGGCAGCGCCTTGAGTTTCGTGCCGGCGTCGAGGATCTCCTGCCAGCTCTTCGGCTGCCAGTCGGCGGGCAGGCCGGCCCTGGCGAAGAGCTTCTTGTTGAAGTACAGGACCCGGCCGTCGGTGCCCTGCGGGATGCCGTACTTCTTGTCGTCGAACGTGCCCAGGCCCTGCACGCTCTCCGGGATCTGGGACCAGCCGTCCCACTTGTCGGCCTGGTCGCCGGCCGCCTCGGACAGCGGCTTGAGGTAGCCGGCCTGGACGAACTCGCCGACCCAGATGCCGTCGATCGACATCACGTCGGCGCCGCCCTTGGACCGCATGTCCAGGGCCAGCTTGGTCTTGTACTGCTCGTCGTCGACGCCACTGGGCATGAACGACACCTTGGCGGTGACGCCCTTGGCCTTCTGCGCCTCGACGAACCGAGGGATGACCCACTTCTCGATCCACTCGGCACTGGCGGAGTTCTTGCCACCGGCGATGGCGTTGGTGGCGATGGTGAGGGTGATGTTCTTGGCGTCCTTGCCGGCGGGCTCGTCCGAACCACCGCAGGCCGTGGCGGCGAGGGTGACGGCGGTGAACGCGGCGAGCACACCCGTGACGCGCTTCGGTGTGAGTGACATGGGCTGTGTTCCCTTCGCAAGGAGTGACTTCGAAGAGACTCGCGGGTCGCCCGCCGGCCGCAGGTCCATGCCGGCGGTGCTTGTCGGCCACAATGTCATGACAGCCTGACGACGTAAATACCTGTCACTGAAATGAGCGTGAAACACGCTCCTCACCGCTCGGCGACGGTCACCTCCAGTGAGTACCGAGAGGCGCGGTAGATGTGCGCGCCGTGTTCGACGTAGCGGCCGTGGTCGTCGTACGCCGTGCGGGTCATGGTCAGCAGCGGGGCGCCGCGCCGCTCGCCGAGCATCTGCGCCTCCGCCCCGGTGGCCGCGCGCGCCCCGATCCGCTGCTGGGCACCGCGCACCCGGATGCCGGCCGCACGGAGGATCGCGTACAGGCCCCGGGCCTGCAGGGCGTCCAGGGTGAGCCGGACCGGGTCGAGGGGGAGCCAGTTCTCCATCACCGCCAGGGGCTCACCGTCGGCGAAGCGCAGCCGGCGCAGGTGCTGCACCTCGCTGCCGGCGGTGACGCCGAGTGCGGTCGCCACGTCGACCGGGCAGGCGACGGTGGCCAGTTCCAGCACCGAGGTGGAGGGTTGCCGGCCGGCCCGGGCGAGGTCGTCGTGCAGGCTGGTCAGCTCGACGCCGCGGCGTACCTGGCCACGGACCACCTGGGTGCCGACGCCCCGCCGACGGACGATCAGCCCCTTGTCGACGAGGTGCTGGATCGCTTGGCGGACGGTGGGGCGGGACAGGCCGAGCCGGTCGGCGAGCTGCAGTTCGCTGTCGAGCCGGTCGCCCGGCGCCAGCTCGCCGCGCTGGATCGCCGCGGCGAACTGCTCCGCGACCTGGAAGTAGAGCGGGACCGGGCTGCTCCGGTCGACCGCGATCTCGGGGCCGGTCACGGGACCTCCTCGGGGCGGACGCGCGGTATCGGGGGGCGCGATGCTGGCCGTCACTGTACCGAAGCGGTCACTTCGCGGTCCGGCCGAATGTCAGGACAACACATTGACACAAACCGCGGCCACTGTTACCAATCAGGGACCAGGATCGAGCTGGCGGTCAC
>JBARAE010000240.1:0-4312 GCA_049791715.1 Micromonospora sp. | reverse complement strand
GAGTGGCGCCCGGCAGGCCGTCGAGGCCCATCAGCGTGGCGACCACCCGGGCCCTGTTGAAGCCCTGCTCGCCGCCCGGCAGACCGCAGCCCAGGTAGAGATCGTCGATCTGGGTCGGGTCGAGCTGGGGGACCTTGTCCAGGGCGGCCTGGACGATGGTCGCGGCGAGGTCGTCCGGGCGGACGTCACGCAGGGAACCCTTGAACGCGCGGCCGATGGGGGACCGGGCGGTGGCGACGATGACGGCGTCGCGGGACGACTCAATCGGCATGAACCAACGTTAACCCGCCGGTAACTTGGCGCGGAAGCGGCGAGGTCAGCGGGAAATGTCACCCCTCGGCCGGGCCGCCACCGTCGCCGTCGCTCAATGGTGCCGGGAAGCCACCGTCGCCGCCGCCTGGACCGCGGGCAGCAGCGCGTGTGCCCACACCCGGTAACCGTCCGCCGAGGGGTGGTAGCCGTCGTGGCAGAGCGTCCCGGCGTCCGCCCGGAACACCGGGCCGGTCTCGGTGCCCAGGTCGACCACGGTGCCGCCGGCGTCGAGGACGGCCGCCGTCTGGGCGCGGGCGATCCGTCGACCCGACCAGCCGAGCAGCTGGCGCAGCGGTGTGGCCACCGCGCGGACGGCGCCGAGGTCGGGGCAGGTGCCGACCACCACCTCGACGTGCGCCTGACGCAGCCGGCGGATGGCCGAGCCGAGATACGCCGCCGCGTCGCCCGGGCGGGTCAGGGCGGTGGCGTCGTTGGCCCCGATCAGGATCACCGCCACGTCCGGACGCTCGCCGAGCAGCGCCCGGGCCACCTGCGTGGCCAGGTCGGTGGAGCGGGAGCCGGAGACCCCGACGGAGGAGAGGTGCACCCGGCGGCCGGTCGGGCCCTCGGCGAGCAGGTGGGCGAGCTGGCCGCCGACAGTCTCCTCGAAGCGTTCCACACCGACGCCGAGCGCCGAGGAGTCGCCAAGCAGCACCAACCGCAGCGGCGGGGCGTCGGCCCGGCCGACCGTGGCGCGCAGGGCCAGGCTCAGCTCCGGCTGGGCGTACCGGCGGCTGCGGGCCGCGACGGCCTGACCGGCCAGGACGGCGGCCCCGCCGACCGTGCCGGCGACCAAGGAGAGGGCCGCGGCCCGACCCAGTCGGACCGCAAGCTCATTGCGCTCGGTCATCACGACACCTCCCCAGGGCGCGCGGCGCAGAAGCCGGTCAGCTCGTTGCGCTCGCTCATGCCAGTTCCTCCAACGTTGCGGAGTCGGCGGCCGGGCCGGGTTGCGGCACCGCGCCGACACCGAAGAAGGCGCGCCGTCGCAGCTGCGCCCAGCGACCGCCCGGCCCGCGGTCGCGACCCCTGACCTGGGTGCCGCTGACCTCGGTGCCGGCGTGCCGGGCCGCCTCGTGGGCCGCCTCCGGCAGCGACCGTACGCCTTCGCCGCGGGCGAGGGTAGCCCGGCGTTCCTGCCCCGCGCCCAGCGCGGAGAGAACAGTGGGCAGCAGCGCTGCGGCGGCCACCGCGTAGCCCTCGGCGGACGGGTGGAACCGATCCCAGGCGAACATCCGGGCGGGCTCGGCGACGAACCGGGGACCGAGCAGGTCGCCGAGGGAGACCGTCCAGCCGCCGGCCTCGACCACCGCCACCGTCTGCGCGGCGGCCAACTGCCGGCTCCAGCGCCGGGCCAGCCAGCGCAGCGGCGGCTGGATCGGCTGGATCGCGCCCAGGTCGGGACAGGTGCCGACGACCACCTCACAGCCGGCCGCGCGCAGTGAGCGGACCGCGTCGACCAGGTAGCGCACCGCCAGCCCCGCCGGGGTGCGGTTCGTGACGTCGTTGCCGCCGATGAGAATGACCGCGATGTCCGGTTCGCACTCCAGTGCGGACTCGACCTGCGGCTTGAGGCCGGCCGACAGGGCCCCGACCACGGCGAAGCGGTGCAGCCGGACCGGCCGCTGCAGCCGGCGGGACAGGCCGGTGGCCAGCAGGGCGCCCGGGGTCTCCCGGCGGCGATGCACGCCGTAGCCGGCGGCCGAGGAGTCGCCGAGGATCACCATCGTGATCGGCGGGCCGGGACACTTCGCGCCGTAGACTCCGTCGCAGCGCGGCGGGGGAGCCTCTGCCATCGGAATGGTGCGCCGCGCCTGGCGGGCCTGGCCGAGCAGCACCCCGCCGGTCGCGGCGGTGGCCGCCACGGTCGCGCCCGTGCCGATCGCCGCCATCCGAGCGATCTGCCGGGCACGCTGCCAGCCGGTCGGTGCGACGGAAGCAGGGTCCCCCATGAAGCGACAGTATCGCGCCGGCCCGACACCGCGCTCTCCTCGTGACGGCTGGTTCGTGCCTGGGAAACGACGGTTCTGGGTACCTCTGTCCGACAGGGCGCGCACGGGCGGCCCAGCCGGCGGGAGGGCTTGCGCCCGGGCGGCACGCTGGTCGAGCGGAAAGGGGCGACAGATGGGGAAGACATTGAAGCGGACCGCGGCGTTCACCGCGCTGGCCCGGGCACTGGCGTCGGGAGCGCGGGGCGGGCCGTCGCTGGGCGAGCGGCTGGCCGCGCTGCCCCGGATGATCAGGGCCACCGCCCGGGGCGAGTACGACGGCGGCCTCCGGCTGGCCATGATGACCGCGGCGACGGCGTACGTGCTCTCACCGCTCGACGTGGTTCCGGAGCTGTTCCTGGCCGTCCTCGGGCTGGTCGACGACGCGGTGATGGTCACCTGGCTGGCCGGCAGCGTGCTCGCCGAGACCGAGCGCTTCCTGGAGTGGGAGGCACGTCGCAGCTCGGTCATCCCGGGGCATGTGGCGCCCTGACGGCACGTACGCTGGGCGGCGAGTAACCGTCTGCCCGGCCGCCGACGCCGGCGCCGCAACGAAGGGCACAACGAGGTGCAGTACTACGACAACGTCGTCGACCTGATCGGCAACACCCCGCTGGTACGGCTGCGCAACGTCACCGAGGGCATCCAGGCGACCGTGCTGGCGAAGGTGGAGTACCTCAACCCGGGCGGTTCGGTGAAGGACCGGATCGCGTTGCGGATGGTGGAGGACGCCGAGAAGGCGGGCATCCTCAAGCCGGGTGGCACGATCGTCGAGCCGACCAGCGGCAACACCGGTGTCGGCCTGGCCCTCGTCGCCCAGCTCAAGGGCTACAAGTGCGTCTTCGTCTGCCCGGACAAGGTCAGCCAGGACAAGCAGGACGTGCTGCGGGCGTACGGCGCCGAGGTGGTGGTCTGCCCGACCGCGGTCGCGCCGGAGGACCCGCGCTCCTACTACAACGTCTCGGACCGGCTCGCCCGGGAGATCCCCGGCGCGTGGAAGCCGAACCAGTACAGCAACCCGGCCAACCCGCGCTCGCACTACGAGACCACCGGCCCGGAGATCTGGAAGCAGACCGAGGGGCAGCTCACCCACTTCGTCGCGGGCGTCGGCACCGGCGGCACCATCTCCGGCATCGGCCGGTACCTGAAGGAGGCCTCCGGCGGCCAGGTCAAGGTCATCGGCGCCGACCCGGAGGGCTCGGTGTACTCCGGCGGCACCGGCCGGCCGTACCTGGTCGAGGGTGTCGGCGAGGACTTCTGGCCGGAGACGTACGACCGGTCGGTCGCCGACGAGATTGTCGAGGTCTCCGACAAGGAGTCCTTCGAGATGACCCGGCGGCTGGCCCGCGAGGAGGGGCTGCTGGTCGGGGGTTCCTGCGGGATGGCCGTGGTGGCCGCCCTGGAGGTGGCCCGCAAGGCCGGCCCGGACGACGTGATCGTGGTGCTGCTGCCGGACAGCGGCAAGGGCTACCTGTCGAAGATCTTCAACGACAAGTGGATGGCCCGGTACGGCTTCCTGGACAACTCCGGCACCGAGCCGACCGTCGCCGACGCCCTCGCCGGCAAGCCGGGCGGCCTGCCCGAGCTGGTGCACGTGCACCCGACCGAGACGGTCCGCGATGCCATCGACTACATGCGCGAGTACGGCGTCTCCCAGCTCCCGGTGCTCAAGGCGGAGCCGCCGGTGGTGACCGGTGAGGTGGCCGGCTCGATCGCCGAGAGGGACCTGCTCGACGCGCTCTTCACCGGGCAGGCGCACCTGCACGACACGATCGAGCGGCACATGGCCGAGCCGCTGCCGATGATCGGCGGCGGCCAGCCGGTGAGCGAGGCGGTCGGCCTGCTGGAGAAGTCCGACGCCGCGCTGGTGCTGGTCGACGGCAAGCCCAAGGGCGTGCTCACCCGCCAGGACCTGCTCGCCCACCTCGGCGCCCGCTGACCCGCAGGCGAGGAAGGGCCCCCTGTTGACGCCTCGTGCACAGCAGGGGGCCCGCTCAACGGCTCAGCTCGGT
>JBARAE010000239.1:0-2282 GCA_049791715.1 Micromonospora sp. | reverse complement strand
TTCGGGGCATGACGGCGACAGCGACGTCGGCCCGGTCGGAGCTCTCCGAGCTGGGACGATCCGAGACCGCTCTGCGGACCTTCCTGCACGGCCTGCCCGGCGTGGACCAGGTCGGCGCGGAGCAGCGGGCGGCACAGCTCGGCACCCGCTCCATCAAGACCACGGCCAAGGCCCAGGCGATCGACCTGGCGATCCGGATGGTCGACCTGACCACCCTCGAGGGTGCGGACACCCCGGGCAAGGTGCGGGCGCTGGCCACGAAGGCGCTGCGCCCCGACCCGGCCGACCTGTCCTGCCCGCACGTCGGCGCGGTCTGCGTCTACCCGGCGATGGTCCCGTACGTGGCCGAGGTGCTGCGGGGTTCCGGCGTGCACCTGGCCAGCGTGGCGACCGCCTTCCCGTCCGGTCAGGCGCCGCTGGAGGTCAAGCTCGCCGACACCCGGGCCGCCGTCGAGGCCGGCGCCGACGAGATCGACATGGTGATCAACCGGGGCGCGTTCCTGGCCGGCCGCTACAAGGAGGTCTACGACGAGATCGTGGCCACCAAGGAGGCCTGCGGGGACGCCCACCTCAAGGTGATCCTGGAGACCGGCGAGCTCGCCACCTACGACAACGTGCGCCGCGCCTCCTGGCTGGCCATGCTGGCCGGCGGCGACTTCATCAAGACCTCCACCGGCAAGGTGCCGGTGGCGGCGACGCTGCCGGTGACGCTGGTGATGCTGGAGGCGGTCCGCGACTTCCGCGCCGCCACCGGACGGCAGGTCGGCGTGAAACCGGCCGGCGGCATCAAGACCACCAAGGACGCCATCAAGTACCTGGTCATGGTCAACGAGACCGTCGGTGCGGACTGGCTCGACCCGGACTGGTTCCGGTTCGGCGCCTCCAGCCTCCTCAACGACCTGCTGATGCAGCGCACCAAGCTGAAGACCGGCGTCTACTCCGGTCCCGACTACTTCACCCTGGACTGAGAGCGATGTTCGAATACGCACCCGCCCCCGAGTCCCGCTCGGTGGTGGACATCAAGCCCTCGTACGGGCTCTTCGTCAACGGGGAGTTCGTCGACCCGAGCGACGGCGGCACCTTCAAGTCGATCAACCCGGCGTCGGAGGAGGTCCTCGCCGAGGTCGCCGAGGCCGGCCCGCAGGACGTGGACCGCGCGGTCCGCGCCGCCCGTGAGGCGTACGAGAAGGTCTGGGGCCCGATGCCGGGCCGCGACCGGGCCAAGTACCTGTACCGGATCGCCCGGATCATCCAGGAGCGCTCCCGCGAGCTGGCCGTGCTGGAGTCGCTGGACAACGGCAAGCCGATCAAGGAGTCCCGGGACGTCGACCTGCCGCTGGTCGCCGCGCACTTCTTCTACTACGCCGGCTGGGCCGACAAGCTTGAGCACGCCGGTTTCGGGCCGAATCCGCGGTCGCTCGGCGTGGCCGCGCAGGTCATCCCGTGGAACTTCCCGCTGCTGATGCTGGCCTGGAAGATCGCCCCGGCGCTGGCCGCCGGCAACACCGTGGTCCTCAAGCCGGCCGAGACGACCCCGCTGACGGCGCTGGTCTTCGCCGAGATCTGCCAGCAGGCCGACCTGCCGGCCGGCGTGGTCAACATCGTCACCGGCGCCGGCGACACCGGCCGGGCGCTGGTCGAGCACGGTGGGGTGGACAAGGTCGCCTTCACCGGTTCCACCGAGGTGGGCCGGGCGATCGCCCGCGCGGTCGCCGGTACCCGCAAGAAGCTCACCCTGGAGCTGGGCGGCAAGGCGGCCAACATCGTCTTCGACGACGCCCCGATCGACCAGGCGGTCGAGGGGATCGTCAACGGCATCTTCTTCAACCAGGGGCACGTCTGCTGCGCCGGCTCCCGCCTGCTGATCCAGGAGTCGGTCGCCGACCGGGTGCTGGAGTCGCTGAAGCGGCGGATGGCGCACCTGCGCGTCGGTGACCCGCTGGACAAGAACACCGACATCGGCGCGATCAACTCGTCCGCCCAGCTGGAGCGGATCCGGGAGCTCTCCGATGCCGGCTCCGCCGAGGGCGCCGAGCGCTGGTCGCCGGCGTGCGAGCTGCCGGAGCGGGGCTTCTGGTTCGCGCCGACCATCTTCACCGGGGTCACCCAGGCGCACCGGATCGCCCGGGAGGAGATCTTCGGCCCGGTGCTGTCGGTGCTGACCTTCCGCACCCCGGCCGAGGCCGTCGAGAAGGCCAACAACACGCCGTACGGGTTGTCGGCCGGGATCTGGACCGACAAGGGTTCCCGGATCCTCTGGATGGCCGACCGGCTCCGCGCCG
>JBARAE010000238.1:0-3212 GCA_049791715.1 Micromonospora sp. | reverse complement strand
GGGCGACCTTGTGCGCCACCAGGTTGAGCGGGAAGTTGAAGGGGGCGATGCCGAGCACGGGGCCACGAGGCACCCGCCGGACCAGGGCGATCCGCCCGGTGGCCGCCGGGTCGGTGTCGAGGCGTTGCAGCTCACCGGAGAACCGTCGGGCCTCCTCGGCCGCCCAACGGAACGTCGACACGGCCCGTCCCACCTCGGCCCGCGCCCACTTCAGCGGCTTGCCGTTCTCGGCGGTGATCAGCGCCGCGATCTCCTCGGCCCGCTCGGCGAGCCGCCGGGAGACGTGGTCGAGGGCCACCGTCCGCTCGTGCGCGGGCAGGGCCGCGGCCTTCGCGGCCACCGCGGCGGCTGCCGCGACGGCGGCTTCGACCTGGTCGGCGGTGGCGAGCGTGGTACGCCCCACCGTCCGGCCGTCGTACGGGTGGGTGACGGTCAGCTCGCCCTCGCCGTGGGCGGGGCGGCCGGCGACGAAGAATGCGGTCGGCTCCACGTCCGGCAGCGTAGACGACGCAGGTCTCACGCGGAAACAGTTGCTCAGGGCCTTGTCTGCCGCGAATTCAGTAGCGAAGATGGCAGTCACATTGCGATTACCTCCGCTGACCTCACCCTCGGCCATCCCTCGGAGACTTCTGATGAGCGACCAGCAGCAGCTGCGCAACTTCGTCAACGGCGAGTACGTCGAGCCGGTGGACGGCGGCTACTCCGACCTGATCGACCCCTGCACCGGCGAGGTCTTCGCCCAGGCCCCGATCTCCGGGGCGGCGGACGTGGACGCGGCGATGAAGGCCGCCGCCACCGCCTTCGAGACCTGGCGGGAGACCACCCCCGGCGAGCGGCAGAAGGCGATGCTCAAGCTCGCCGACGCGATCGAGGCCCGGGCCGCCGAGCTGGTCGACGCCGAGGTCCGCAACACCGGCAAGCCACGCCAGCTCACCGCCGACGAGGAGCTGCCGCCCTCGGTGGACCAGTTCCGCTTCTTCGCCGGCGCCGCGCGCCTGCTGGAGGGCCGCTCGGCCGGTGAGTACATGGCCGGTCACACCTCGTACGTGCGGCGCGAGCCGATCGGCGTATGCGCCCAGGTCACGCCCTGGAACTACCCGCTGATGATGGCGGTCTGGAAGATCGCCCCGGCCCTCGCGGCCGGCAACACGGTGGTACTCAAGCCGTCCGACACCACGCCGGTGTCGACGCTGCTGCTGGCGGAGATCGCGTCCGAGTTCTTCCCGCCGGGCGTGTTCAACGTCGTCTGCGGTGACCGGGACACCGGTCGCGCCCTGGTCTCCCACCCGACCCCGCAGCTGGTGTCGATCACCGGCTCGACCCGGGCGGGCATGGAGGTCGCCTCCGCCGCCGCGCCGGACCTCAAGCGGACCCACCTGGAGCTGGGCGGCAAGGCCCCGGTGGTGATCTTCGACGACGCCGACATCGCCGCGGCGGCCGAGGCGATCGCGATGGGCGGCTACTTCAACGCCGGCCAGGACTGCACAGCCGCCACCCGGGTGCTCGCCGGGCCCGGCATCTACGACGATTTCGTCGCCGCGCTCGCCGAGCAGGCCCGCGGCACCAAGACCGGTGCGCCGGACGACGAGGACGTGCTCTACGGCCCGCTGAACAACGCCAACCAGCTCACCCGGGTCACCGGGTTCGTCGACCGGCTGCCCGACCACGCATCGGTGGAGACGGGTGGCTCGCGGCTCGGCGAGCGCGGCTACTTCTACGCCCCGACGGTGGTCTCCGGCGTCCGGCAGGCCGACGAGATCATCCAGCAGGAGGTGTTCGGGCCGGTGATCACGGTGCAGCGCTTCTCCGACGAGGACGAGGCGGTGCGCTGGGCGAACGGCGTGGACTACGGCCTGTCGGCGTCGGTCTGGACGAAGGACCACGGCCGGGCGATGCGGATGACCCGCCGGCTCGACTTCGGCTGCGTCTGGGTGAACACCCACATCCCCTTCGTCTCGGAGATGCCGCACGGCGGCTTCAAGCACTCCGGGCACGGCAAGGACCTCTCGGTCTACAGCCTGGAGGACTACACCCGGATCAAGCACGTCATGCACAACATCGAGGGCTGACCTTCATGACTTCCTCAGAAGAGCTGCACAAGCGGCGGGGCGCGGCGGTCGCCCGCGGCGTCGGAAGCACCATCTCGTCCTACGTGGACCATGCCGGCGGTGGCACGATCACCGATGTCGAGGGGCGGGAGTGGATCGACTTCGCCGCCGGCATCGCGGTCGTCAACGTCGGCAACTCCGCGCCGCGAGTGGTCGAGGCGGTCAAGGCGCAGGTCGAGCGCTTCACCCACACCTGCTTCATGGTCGCGCCGTACGAGTCGTACGTGGCGGTCTGCGAGCAGCTCAACGCGCTGACCCCGGGTGACTTCGACAAGCGCTCGGCGCTGTTCAACTCCGGCGCCGAGGCGGTGGAGAACGCCGTCAAGATCGCCCGGCACGCGACCGGGCGGCCGGCGGTGGTGGTCTTCGACCACGCGTACCACGGCCGGACCAACCTGACCATGGCGCTGACCGCGAAGAACATGCCGTACAAGCACCGGTTCGGACCGTTCGCCGGGGAAATCTACCGGGTGCCGATGTCGTACCCGCTGCGCGACGGCGGCCTCGACGGGGCGACGGCGGCGGCCCGCGCGATCGAGATGGTGGAGAAGCAGGTCGGCGCGGAGAACGTGGCCGCGCTGCTGATCGAGCCGATCCAGGGTGAGGGCGGTTTCGTGGTACCGGCCGAAGGCTTCCTGCCGGCGCTGCGCGAGTGGGCGACGGCGGCCGGGGTCGTCTTCATCGCCGACGAGATCCAGACCGGCTTCTGCCGGACCGGGAACTGGTTCGCCTGCGAGCACGAGGGTGTCGAGCCCGACCTGATCACCCTGGCCAAGGGCATCGCCGGCGGACTCCCTCTCGCCGCGGTGACCGGGCGGGCGGAGCTGATGGACGCAGTGCACGTCGGCGGCCTCGGCGGCACGTACGGCGGCAACCCGATCGCCTGCGCGGCCGCGCTGGCCGCGATCGAGACCATGCACGAGCTGGACCTGGCCGCCGCCGCCCGACGGATCGAATCGGTGATGGGCGACCGGCTGCGCGCCATCGCCGCGCGCGATCCCCGCGTCGCCGAGGTACGTGGCCGGGGCGCGATGCTCGCCGTGGAGCTGGTGCAGCCCGGCACCCTGGTCCCCGACCCGGCCGCCGCGGCGGCGGTGTCGGCGG
>JBARAE010000237.1:0-6369 GCA_049791715.1 Micromonospora sp. | reverse complement strand
CCCCACTCCCCCGGCGCCGGTACGCCCGGCGGTCGGATCGGCCGCCGGCCGCCGCCCGCCTCGGACTCGCCCGGCTCCTTCGCCCCCGGCCACGGCTTGGCCACCCGGGAGGCGAGCACGAACTCCTTACGCAGCGGGTGCCCCTCGAACTCCGGCGGCAGCAGCAGCGGCTTCAGCTCGCCGTGCCCGTCGAAGCCGATGCCGAACATCTCGTACGTCTCGCGCTCGTGCCAGGCCGCGCCCGGGTAGAGGTCGACCACCGACGCCACCGACGGCGCCTCCCGGGGCACCCGGGTACGCAGCAGCAGGCCGTGCCGCTCGGTGGTCGACCAGAGGTGGACCACCACCTCGAACCCCTCGGCCAGCTCGTCGACCGCCGACAGCCAGTCGAAGAAGTCGAAGCCCAGCCCGTCGTCGTCCCGCGCCACGCGCACCGCGTCGCGCCAGCTCGCCGGGGGTACGTCGACGGTGGCCCGCGCGTACCCCTGACCGCCGGAGACCGACGCGGTGACCTCGACGGGCGCGAGCAGCGCGACCAGCCGCTGGCCGACCTCTTCCGGAGTCATGCCGCTGATCCTATGGCCGGCGGCCCGGACCCGTGTCGGGCCGCCCGCGCCCGCGGTCCGGGGATCTCACCGCTTTCCCCGACGGGCGACCGCCCGGCGGGGAAAGATGAGGACCGTGCGCGCTGTGACTGTGACTCCGGGTGTCCCCGACTCGCTGCGCCTGACCGACGAGTGGCCCGAGCCGGCCACCGAGGAGGGCGGCATCCTCGTCGAGGCGCTGGCGGTGGGCATCTGCGGCACCGATCAGGAGATCATCGCCGGCCACTACGGCGAGGCGCCGCCCGGCCAGGAACGACTCGTGCTCGGGCACGAGTCGCTGGGACGGGTGGTGGAGGACCCGACCGGCACTCTGCAGAAGGGTGACCTGGTGGCGGGAATCGTCCGGCACCCCGATCCGGTGCCCTGCTCGAACTGCGCGGTGGGCGAGTGGGACATGTGCCGCAACGGGCAGTACACCGAGCACGGCATCAAGGCGCTGTCCGGCTTCGCCCGGGACCGCTGGCGGGTACAGCCGAAGTTCGCCGTCGGGCTCCACTCGATCCTCGCGCCGGTCGGCACGCTGCTGGAGCCGACCAGCGTGGTGGCGAAGGCGTGGGACCACATCGACCGGATCGGCGGCCGCGCCGAGTGGAAGCCGCAGAACGTCCTGGTCACCGGGGCCGGGCCGATCGGACTGCTCGCCGCGCTGCTGGCCACCCAGCGCGGGCTGTCGGTGCACGTGCTCGACCTGGCCACCACGGGACCCAAGCCGGACCTGGTCCGGTCGCTCGGTGCGACGTACCACACGGACCCGGTGGGCCAGCTCGACTTCGACCCGGACGTGATCATCGAGTGCACCGGTGCGCCGTCCGTCGTGCTCGACGTCATGTGCAAGGCCGGGCCGACCGGCATCGTCTGCCTCGCCGGGGTGTCCAGCGGCGGACGGACCATCGACTTCGACGCCGGGGCGCTCAACCGCGAACTGGTGCTGGAGAACAACGTCGTCTTCGGGTCGGTCAACGCCAACCACCGGCACTGGGACATGGCCGCCGAGGCGCTGGCCCGGGCCGACCAGGACTGGTTGAACTCGCTGATCACCCGCCGGGTGCCCGTGTCGGAGTTCGCCGACGCGTACGCCCCGCAGCCGGACGACATCAAGGTGGTGCTCGACTTCGAGGGGTGACCGCCGGGACGGCGACCACCGCCCCGGCGTCCGCCTGGTTCAGATGCCGGGGAGTCGGCCGTTGCGGAACAGGTCGACGAAGAGCTGGTGGTCGTGGCGGGCCTGGATCCCGTACGCGTGGGCGAAGTCGACCAGGTAGCCGACGAAGCCGTCGGCGTCGGCGTCGACCGCCGCCACGATCGCCTCCTCGGTGGAGTAGTCGACCAGGTCGTGGCTGGACTCGTCATCGGCCACCGAGTGCATCCGGGCGACCGCCCGGCCCAGGTCGGTGAGCACCCCGGTCAGCTCCTCCGGCTCGTTGACGTCGGCCCAGTCCAGGTCGGCCGCGTACGGGGAGACCTCGGCGACGAGCTGGCCGGTCGCGTCCAGCTCGGTGAAGCCCACCCACGGGTCGGCGTACGCCTGGAGCGCCCGCTGCGACTCGGCGGTCCGGTGCCCCTGGTGGCGGAAGTAGCCGCAGACCCGCTCGTCGTCGATGTGCCGGGCCACCGCCGGCACCTGGGCCTGCTTCATGTAGATGACGACGTCGTTCTCCAACGCCTGGGTGTGCCCCTCCAGCAGCAGGTTGTACGACGGCAGCCCGGCCGAGCCGATGCCCACCCCCTTGCGGAGCACCACGTCCTTGATGCGCGCCTCCACCGGCCGGTGCCGAGCGGTCGCCTCCGGCAGGGTGCCCAGGTAGTCCTGGAAGGCGGCGCAGACCTTGTCCCGAGTGTCCTGGTCGATCTCGAAGACGCCGTCCACGAGGGAGAACCGGCGCTCGTAGTTGTCGATGGTGGTCTGCGTCGCGAGCAGGTCGACCCGGGTGTTGAGCCGGGCCTGCTGGAGCACCCGGCGCAGCACGCCGTCGGCGTTCTCCAGGGTGATCGAGCCGATGGCGTCGTCCCCGCCGGCGGCGATGGCCCGCAGTTCGGTCAGGTACGACCGGGCGAACGCGCCGACGAGGTCACCGATCACCCGGTCGGAGAGCGCCTTGGCGTACCCGAGCAGCGCCACGCTCGCCGCGAAGCGCTTCAGGTCCCAGGAGAAGGGGCCGACGTACGCCTCGTCGAAGTCGTTCACGTTGAAGACCAGCTGCCCGGAGGCGTTCATGTAGGTGCCGAAGTTCTCGGCGTGCAGGTCGCCGTGGATCCACACCCGGCTGGTCCGGTCGTCGAGGAACCGGTCGTCGGCGAAGTCGCCGCGCTGGTCGGCGTAGAACAGCGACGCGCTGCCCCGGTAGAACGCGAACGGGGAGGCGGCCATCTTGCGGAACTTGCGGCGGAAGGCCGCCGGGTCGAGCGCCATCGACGCCCCGAACTCCTCGGTCAGCACGTCCACGATGAAGGCGGAGCGCTTGTCCGCGGACTGGGTCATGGTCCGCAGGCTAGACGCTGATCGCCACCCGCGGCCTCAGTCGGCCCGAGGACGGACCGGTGGGGCGGTCAGCGACTCGACCGGGCGCGGCGCCGTCTCCGCCGGGCCGGCGTCCACCGGGGAAGCGAGCCGGTCGGGGCGGGGAACGCCACCGATGCCGGCCTGCTCGGCGGCGATCTTCTCCTGCAGGCGGAGGATGCCGTGCAGCAGCGCCTCCGGCCGGGGCGGGCAGCCGGGCACGTAGACGTCGACCGGGATGATCTGGTCGACGCCCTTGGTCACCGAGTACGAGTCCCAGTACGGGCCGCCGCAGTTGGAGCAGGCGCCGAAGGAGATGACGTACTTGGGCTCGGGCATCTGGTCGTAGAGCCGCTTGATCGCCGGGGCCATCTTGTCGGTGACCGTGCCGGAGACGACCATCAGGTCGGCCTGCCGGGGCCCGTGGGCGAACGGGATCACACCGAGCCGGATGAAGTCGTGCCGCCCCATGCTGGTGGCGATGAACTCGATGGCGCAGCAGGCCAGCCCGAAGTTGAACACCCAGAGCGAGTAGCGGCGCCCCCAGTTCAGCACGAACCGGATCGGCTCGCCGAGCACTGCGGGTAGCTGCACGTTGGCCTCCCTCGCCTGTCCCCGATCTGACAGTCAACCACAGAGCTCGGTCGCCCGGCTCCACGCCTGCGGAGCCGGGCGCCGTCGTGCGCTGGTACGCGTTCTGCGCACCGGGGGTCAGGTGTCGCGGCGGGACTCCGGGCGCTGACGGCGTTCGTCAGCGACCCGGGAGTCCGGGGATCTGACCAGGCCGGCGTGCAGCACGGCCGCACCGACGATCAGGAACTCGGCGGCGAAACACAGGGCGACCGTCTGACGACTGATCGGCCCCAGGGCCGTGAGAGCCAGGAGCACGACCGACATGCCGATCAGAGCCGCCCCGCTCACCGTCAACCTGCTCAAATCCTCACCTCATCTGTCCCGCGATTACTTCCAGAGGGGGTTGGTGCTCTTTCGCATCTTCGAACCCGGGTTCGAGTAACTGACGCTGAAGGCGCCCCAGGCAATGGAGACGCTGACGCCGCCCGAGCCATCCTGATTGTGCTCGTAGACGAACTGGCCGCCGATCTGCTTTTTGTAGCAACCGGAACCGAGGGGCGCGAATTTGCCCACCACCTGTCCGTTGTCGGTCAGCATCTTGAACCCCGATACGGAGTCGTTGATGCCCCAGGCCGGAGAGCCGTTGGAAACGCCACCGTTCTCGAGCCAGACCAGGCTGTTGTGCGTCTTTCCCTGATAGTCGGCCACCTGAGCGCTCGTTCCGACGATCTTCCAGCAGCCGTTGAGGTTGACCTCGATACCTGCCACATCATCGGGATCACTGCCGTTGACGTAGTTGTCGCGGAAGTTCCACTGCCCCACGATGTTCTTGTTGTGGCCGAGGAATTCGCCGTAGATGGACACCGACACCGTGAAGGCGTTCGTCGGCACACCGGAGCGGGCGGCGGCGGCCATGTTCTCCGCGCCCCGCCGGGCGATCACCCGCTCGGCCTCCTCGGCGGACAGCACGCCGGTGACGCCGCTGACGCTGACGCTCATCGGCTCGTGACCGTACTTGCGCAGGATCCGGTCGATGCCCACCATGTCGTCGGGATGGGCGGACCGGTACGCGTCGAGTTCCGCCTGGGCCCGGGCCGCCGCCGCAGGGGTCAACGTGCCGGCGCTCGTCCGGCCTGCGGCGGAGCCGGCCTGCGGGCCGACCACCACGGTCGACGCCAGGACGGCCGCGACGGCGAGTAGTCTGATCGACGTTCGCATACATTGCCTTTCTCGGGGTGAGCGAACACGCCGATGCGTGGTGTGCCAGCACCGCGCATCGGCAATCATCGTTCGGCGGTTGCGGTCACCGAACGAACCGAAGGATAGACAGATTCGGTCGGCGCCATTGCCCCGTTGCGGCGGCCCGATGCCGCACGGAGAGGCCCTCAGGTTCATTTCGGGCCGGGCGCACGCGGCGATTTCCTGCGGACCATCCGAGGTCAGGGACAGTTCCTCCGGGCCTGCGGGAAGAGTTCCTCAACGACCGGAACCGAGTTCACTGTGTCGTGTCGCACATCTGATAGGCGATGCTGGGTCCGCCGCCTCACGGTTACCGGTGCCACGAGCGTCACCAGGTCGGCCGTTGCAGGAGGCTCACGAATGCGACCAGCAGGTGCTCTCGCACTGCCACCGGAGCCGCGTCGAGCAGGGCGTTGACGGTCGCCATCCGCGCCGGCACAGCTTCCCCGCCGTCGGGACGTCCCGGCCCGGCGACGAGGCCGAGACCGGCGGCCAGGTCGGCGACCGACTCCGGGGTGAGCATTTCCGGGGCGAGCGACGCCGCGAGTTCCCGCAGGCCCGGCGGGAGCTGGAGCGGGCCGGTCGCGCGGGCGGCCTGCACCGCGTCGACGAGGGCCGGACCGAACTCGGCCACCCTGGGTGCCACCGACGCGGTCACCGTCAGGTGCACGCTGGCCGGCAAATCGGCGTACGTGAGCTGCGGCTGGGTGTGCCAGCCCCGGACGGTCAACTCGTCGACCAGCACGAAGAGGTCGAGCGCCGGGTCCGTGCTGGTGAAGCAGACGACGCTCGACTCCGGCTCGGCCATCAACCGCAGCCCGTCGACCCGGCGCACCGCGTCGGCCAGCCCGGACACCGCGTCCCGGCTGAGCGCGGCGAGCCGCAGGTAGCCGTCCTCACCGAGGTGCCGCAGGGTGGCGTACGCGGCGGCGATCGGGCCGCCGGAGCGGGTGGAGGCGATCACCGGGTTGACCATCGTGTACCCGGGCCAGTCGGCGTACGCGAAGTACTGCGGGGCGCGCAGCCCGGGATCGCGGTGCAGCAGCACCGACACGCCCTTCGGCACGTAGGCGTACTTGTGCAGGTCGACGGAGATCGAGGTGACCCCGTCGACGGTGAAGTCGAACGGTGGCACCGGCGCGCCGAGGCGTCGCAGCCAGGGCAGCGTCCAGCCGCCGAAGCAGGCGTCCACGTGGCAGCGCACCCCGGCCGAGGCGGCGACCGCCGCGATCTCCGCCACCGGGTCGACCACGCCGTGCGCGTACGAGGGGGCGGAGCAGACCACCAGCACGGTCTCCGGGCGGATCGCGGCGGCCACGTCGACGGCGCGGGGGCGGAGGGTGACCGGGTCGACAGCCACGTGGTCGAGGGCGACCCGCAGGTAGTGGGCGGCCTTGGCGAAGGCGGCGTGCGCGCTGACCGGCACCACGATCCGCGGCTCGGTGACCTCCGGCC
>JBARAE010000236.1:0-3076 GCA_049791715.1 Micromonospora sp. | reverse complement strand
CGTCGGCTCGAGCAGCACCGCGAAGTCCGCCTCCAGCCACTCCGGATGCGCCGCGGCGACCAGGGTGAGCCCGTTGTACTTCGACTCGATCTCCTCGGCCTCGTAGAAGAAGTACGTCACGTCGTAGCGCGGGTCGGGCAGGGTCACCGCGAGGTGCAGCGCGAACGCCACCCCGGACTTCATGTCGGAGGTGCCGCAGCCGTACATCAGGTCGCCGCGCATGGTGGACGGGAAGTTGTTGTTCAGCGGGACCGTGTCCAGGTGACCGGCGAGCACCACCCGCTGCTCCCGCCCGAGGTCGGTACGTGCCATCACCGTGTTGCCGTGCCGGAACGTGGTCAGGTGCGGCACGCCCCGCAGCACCTCCTCCACGCAGTCGGCGATCGCCTTCTCGTTGAGGGAGACGGACTCTATGTCGACCAGGGCACGGGTCAGCGCCACCGGATCAGCCAAGACCTCGGGGGTCAGCGGGTTCTCCATGGTTGGCACGGTACCGTCACAATCGTGACGACCGCACAGTCTGCCTGGGGCATCGGCCTGGCCACCGTTACCGCTGACGATCAGGTGCTCGACACCTGGTACCCGACCGGCAAGCTGGGACTCGGCGAACTGCCGCTGGTCCCCGGCGAGGAGCAGGCCGACGTGCTCGACCTGCCGCCGGGCGCGATCGGCGAGCGGCCGCTGCCCGGTCTGCGTACGGTCGAGGTGACCACCGTCATCGGCTCGCTGGACGACCCGATCAAGGACGCGGCCGACGCGTACCTGCGGCTGCACCTGCTCTCCCACCGCCTGGTGCGGCCGAACGAGCTCAACCTCGACGGGATCTTCGGCAAGCTGGCCAACGTGGCCTGGACCTCGGCCGGGCCGTGCCCGCCGGAGCGGGTGGACGAGCTGCGCGTGATCGAGCGGGCCGCCGGCCGCCACCTGGCCGTCTACGGGGTGGACAAGTTCCCCCGGATGACCGACTACGTGGTCCCGTCCGGCGTGCGGATCGCCGACGCGGACCGGGTCCGGCTCGGGGCGCACCTGGCCGCCGGCACCACCGTCATGCACGAGGGCTTCGTCAACTTCAACGCCGGCACGCTGGGCACCTCCATGGTGGAGGGGCGGATCGTGCAGGGCGTGCTGGTCGGCGACGGCTCGGACATCGGTGGCGGCGCCTCGATCATGGGCACCCTCTCCGGCGGCGGCACCGAGAAGGTGCGCATCGGCGAGCGCAGCCTGGTCGGCGCGAACGCGGGTGTGGGCGTCTCGCTCGGCGACGACTGCGTGGTCGAGGCGGGCTGCTACATCACCGCCGCCTCCAAGATCACCCTGCCGGACGGCCGGGTGGTCAAGGCCCGCGACCTTTCCGGGGTGGACGGCCTGCTCTTCTGGCGGAACTCGGTCACCGGCGCGCTGGAGGCGAAGCCCCGTACCGGCAGGGGCATCGAGCTGAACGCCGCCCTGCACGCCAACGACTGACACCGGCCGCGCGATGAGCTCGATGCGGGAGCGCATGCTGGCCGGCGAGTTGTACATCGCCGACGACCCGGAGATCGTCGTAGACCTGGACCGCGCCGCCCGGCTGAGCGAACGCTTCAACCGCAGCGCGGCCGACGACCCGGAGGGGCGGCTCGCCGCGCTCCGGGAGCTGCTCGGCTCGGTCGGCGAGGACGCCTGGGTCCGGCCGCCGTTCCACTGCGACTACGGCTGACATACCCACCTCGGCCCACGCACCTTCGTCAACGTCAACGCGGTCTTCCTGGACGTCGCCCGGATCACCATCGGCGCGGACGTCCAGATCGGACCGAACGTCCAGCTCCTCACCGCCACCCACCCCGTCGAGGCGGAGCCCCGGCGGGCCAAGTGGGAGTCGGCGAAACCGATCACCATCGGCGACAACGTCTGGCTCGGCGGCGGGGTGATCGTGCTGGCCGGGGTCACCATCGGCGACAACACCGTGGTGGGTGCCGGCGCGGTGGTGACCAGGGATCTGCCGACGAACGTGATCGCCGTCGGCAACCCCGCCCGGGTGGTCCGCGAGCTGGCCTGAAAGAGGGTGGACAACTCCATCGGGGAGTAGCAATATCTATGCCTTCAGGAGCACTCTTAGTAGTGACTCCGTCACTAGGAGGCACCAAAAATGGCCGGCCGGGTCCTCGAACTGCGCGTCCATGGGGTATCCAACACACCCCCGGCCCAGACCCTCGGCCTGGCACCCGAACCCGGCGAGGACGACCCCGAGCCGTGCCTGGTCGCCGGTGACGAGGTGACCGGCTTCTACCGCCCCACCGAGGCCGAACCGGACGACCCGATCGTCGTCGAGGCGTACAGCTGGGGGCAGCTGACCTCGGGCGCGCGGACCGCGCGGGACGTCGAACGGGCCCTCTGGACCCTGCTGCTGCCGTTCACCCTGGCCAACGTCGCCCTGCACGCCCGCCCCGGCATCCCGCCCGACCCCGACCGGGAGCGCTGGGGCAGCCGGTCCGGCATCACCGCCTGGCTGATCCGGCTGTTCTGCCTCAGCCTGACCGGGACGCTGGTCCTCGCCGCCACCGGCATCGGCGTCGACCTGATCGGCTGGCAGTGCGTGGACGAGGACTGCCTGGGGCGGATCCCCGGCCCGTGGGAGTTCCTCGGCCACGGCTGGTGGCACGAGGCGGCCCACGCGCTCGCCGTCGGGCTGCTCGTACCGCTCGGCCTGCTGGCCGGGCTCGGCCTGCTCGCCTGGCGCACCTACCAGTACGAGGCGGAGATGCCGGCCGACCCGGGTGGCCCGCCGGCCGGTCCCACCCCCGGCCCGAACGCCCCACCGGACGAGCAGACCTGCTGCCCGCCGCCCACCGAGATCCTCACCAACCCACTGCAGGACCCCACCTTCTGGTGCGGCGAGGGACAGCTGCGCCGGGCCGCCGTCCTGCACCTCTGCACCGGGGCGGTCACCGCGGCCGGGGTTGCGCTCGGCGCGGTACTGACGGTGGACCCGCCGCACGGACTGCGGGCCGCCCTCGCCTGGCCCACCGTGGCCCTGCTCGCCGCCCCGGTGGCGATCGCCGTGGTGGCCCTCGGCCGGCCCTGGCTCACCCGGCGGGCC
>JBARAE010000235.1:0-3409 GCA_049791715.1 Micromonospora sp. | reverse complement strand
GCGTCGGCGGGGAGAAGTGGTGCCGCCCGGCCGGCCGGTCGGGCGGCGCGCCGAGGACGTCGCCGATGCGGACGTCGGCCAGGCCCCAGAGCTTGGCGATCCGCCCGGCGCCCACCGACCGCTGCGGCACCGCGTCGCCGTCGGAGAAGACGCTGATCGCGGTCACCTTGGCCTCCTCCCCGCCCCGCAAGCGGATCCGGTCGCGGACCCGGACCACGCCGCTGAAGATCCGGGCGTACGCGATCTTCTCGCCGGCCGGCCCGCGTTCGACCTTGAAGACGGTGCCGGACAGCGGCGCGTCCTCGTCACCCTCGGCCGCGGGCAGCAGCTCCGCGATGCCGGCGGTCAGCGCCTCCATCCCGGCCCCGGTGATCGCCGAGCCGGCGAAGACCGGATGCACCCGGGCCCGGCCGGTCTGTGTCGCGAGCGCCCGCCCCAGCCGGCCTCGGGACGCCGCGCGCTCGTCCTCGACGTACGCGGTGAGCAGCGCGTCGTCGTGCGCGGAGAGGAGATCGACCAGCCCGTTGGTAAAGGCCGGGTCGTCCGGGTCGAAGGGGGTGCACCGGGCGGCCGGGGTGCCGGGTTCCTCGACCCGCACGGTGGCCACCACGTGGGGCGTCAGCTTCTCGGCGATCTGGCGCAGGACCCGCTGCGGATCGGCGCCGGCCCGATCCACCTTGTTGATGAAGATCAGGGTGGGGATGCGCAGCCGTTGCAGCGTCCGCACCAGCACCCGGGTCTGGGCCTGCACGCCCTCGACGGCGGAGACGACCAGCACCGCCCCGTCGAGGACGCTGAGCACCCGTTCGACCTCGGCGATGAAGTCGGGGTGGCCGGGGGTGTCGATGAGGTTGACCGTCACCCCATGGACCGGGAAGGAGGCGACGGCGGAGCGGATGGTGATGCCACGCTGCCGCTCCAGCGTCATGGTGTCGGTGCGGGTGTTGCCGTCGTCGACGCTGCCGAGCTCGTCGATGACGCCGGCGCTGTGCAGCAGCCGTTCCGTCAGACTCGTCTTACCGGCGTCGACGTGGGCCAGGATTCCCAGGTTGAGCGTTGTCACGGAGCGTCATGTCCTTCGGGTCGATGGCGATTCCCTTCTGGTTGGACATGCACGCTGCTCGCATTGCCTGGCTCCTCTGCTCGATCGCGCTGGTGACCGGATTGCACCAGCCCGCCCCGGACGAGGACAACCGATTAACTCGCCCCGGGGGGTACGGGGCCGACCTGCGGACGCCCCCGGATCAGCTCCCCAGGCGGTGGGTCTCGACGTGATGGGGGTTCGTCATCACTCCGAGAACGTTGCCGAACGGGTCGACGACGGAGGCGGTGACGAAGCCCAGGTCGCCCCGCTTGCGGACCGGCTCGTACTCCCGGGCCCCGGCGGCCAGCAGCCGGTCGAACACCGCTTCGACGTCGTCGACGTGCCAGTAGACGATCGCGCCGCCCGGCCGATCGGCCGACCCCGGCGGCGCGAACCGGCTGTCGATCAGGCCGAGCTCGTCCTGGTGGCCGCCGAGGCGGAACTCGTAGTACACCGGGGGGCCGTCCGGGCCGGACCGCTCGAAATAGGGCTCGACGCCGAGCAGGTCCGCGTACCAGGCTCTGGCAGCGTCCAGGTCGGCCGCCCAGAAGCTGACGGTGGCAAGTCCTCGCAGCACGGTGGGATCCCTTCGTCGTCCGGCCCGTCGTCCGGGACGCTACGACGCGGGTACGACGCTCCGGCGCGCCCGCCGGGTCACACGTCGACGGTCAGCCGAACCGTGACGGTCTCGCCCGCCTCCAGCCCTTCGGCCCTCCGTACGACGGTCTTCAGGGGCACGATGTACCGCCCGTCCTTCGGGAACAGCGAGGTGGCCCACCGGGTCGCCCCGATCCGGGCGGTCACCGGGATCATGCCCCAGCCGTAGCTCACGGCCCGGGAGGCCGCCTCCAGCTCGCCGCACTCCGCCGCTGGGACGGTGACGAAGTACCAGGGCGCCGGGCCTCTCCAGAACCAGATCTCGCCGCTGAACTCCAGATCCACCGGGACGACTAGTCCTCTTTGCACTTGAGGAAGGGGAAGCGCGCCGCGAGCTCGCTCAGCTCGGCACCGCCGCGCCACGCGTCCACGACCTCGGCGATCGGCAGCAGGTCACAGGTGTCGCCGTGGGCCCGCACCCGGCCGTCCCCGGAGATGTCGACCATGAAGTAGCGGGCCTCGGCGCCCAGCCCCACCCGGACGACTCCCCGGTCGCAGCTCATCTCGGCGTGCGTGTAGCGGCCGCGCCCGTTCTCGGGCGCGCTCAGCCGGCCGATGTCGAGCTTGTGCAGAGCGGCGCAATCGGCGAGCGCGGCCGCCAGCCCGCCCCGCTCGACCAGATCGGGGTAGAGGCGCACACCCAGCGCCGTCGACACGTCGCTCATGACTGACTCCCACTTCCTTGTGACAGCACCATCGCGCGCAGGCTACGAAGCCGTTTCCTGCGCCCGCCCGGTCATCCTGTCCCGTCGGGACCGGCCGCGGCAATAGGAACGGTCGACAAAGGGTCAAAAGACCCTGATCAGCGGCCTGCCGCCGGGGTGGCGCTCCGGTAGCATCCGCCCGTGGCGCGGATCCGCTGTGACTTCTTCTCCGAGGCGTTGGGCATGGGCACCTCGATGACGGTGCTCCTGCCGGAACGGACCTCGTCGCAGATCGGCATGGCCGGCAGCGCCGTGGCCGGTGACCCACCGGTGCTCTACCTGCTGCACGGCCTGACCGACGACGACACGATCTGGACCCGGCGCACCGCCATCGAGCGGTACGTGGCGCCGCTCGGGCTGGCGGTGGTGATGCCGCAGGCCGGGCGGAGCTTCTACCGGGACGAGGAGCACGGCAACCGGTACTGGACCTTCCTCAGCAGCGAACTCCCCGAGGTCTGCCGGTCGTTCTTCCGGATCTCCGAGCGGCGGGAGGACACCTTCGTCGCCGGCCTGTCGATGGGCGGCTACGGGGCCGTGAAGTGGGCGCTGCGCGACCCCGGCCGGTTCGCGGCGGCGGCGAGCCTGTCCGGCGCGCTGAACGTGGCGGAGCGGCAGGACCACCCGACCAGTCCCGTCGACCCGGCCGTCTGGCACACCGTGTTCGGTGACCGGCACGTACCGGGCACCGACGACGACACCATCACGCTGCTGGACCGGGCCGGCGACGACCTGCCGGCGCTCTACGTCGCCTGCGGCACCGAGGACTTCCTGTACGAGGACAACACGCGCTTCGTGGAAAGCGCTCGGCGGCGCGGGGTGCCACTCACCGTGGGCTTCTCCCCCGGCGACCACAACTGGGCGTACTGGGACGCCACGATCCAGGACGTGCTGGCCTGGCTGCCGCTGCGACGCGACCGCTGAGCGGCGCGCCGCCCCGGCGCTGCGGCCCGGGCGTACCGCACCT
>JBARAE010000234.1:0-7280 GCA_049791715.1 Micromonospora sp. | reverse complement strand
GCTCGGCGCGGTGGCGGTCGGCGCGGCGGCGCTGCTGGTCGGCGCGGTCGGGGCCGTGATCAGGCGAGGGAGGCGCGGATGACGCTCTGGGATCCCCGGTTGATGGCCGGGCACGCGCCGGACGGCCCGGGCCTGCTGCGCAACTTCGTCGGTGGCGCGTTCGTCGACGCCGGGCGGCGGTTCACCAAGCGCAGCCCGGTGACCGGTGAGCCGGTCTTCGAGGTGGTCGAGGCTTCGTCGTCCGTCGTGGACGACGCGGTCGCGGCCGCCCGGGCGGCGATGCGCGGCCCGTGGGGCCGGATGGGCGAGCGGGAGCGCGCCGAGGTGCTGCGCCGGGTCGCCGACGAGCTGGAACGGCGCTTCGACGACCTGGTCGCGGCCGAGGTCGCCGACACCGGCAAGGCCATCTCCCAGGCCCGTACGCTGGATATTCCGCGCGGCGCGGCCAACTTCCGGGCGTTCGCGGAGATCGTGGCGACCGCGCCGACGGAGTCCTTCACCACGGTCACCCCGACCGGTGGGCGGGCCCTCAACTACGCCGTCCGCAAGCCGGTCGGCGTCGTCGCGATCATCGTGCCGTGGAACCTGCCGCTGCTGCTGCTCACCTGGAAGGTCGCCCCGGCGCTGGCCTGCGGCAACGCGGTGGTGGTCAAGCCCAGCGAGGAGACTCCCGCGTCGGCGACCCTGCTGGCCGAGGTGATGGCCGCGGCCGGCGTACCGGAGGGTGTCTTCAACCTGGTGCACGGCTTCGGTCCGGACTCCGCGGGCGAGTTCCTCACCCGGCACCCGGGGGTGGACGCGATCACCTTCACCGGGGAGTCGGCCACCGGCAGCGCCATCATGCGCGCCGCCGCGGACGGCGTGAAGGCGGTCTCCTTCGAGCTGGGCGGCAAGAACGCCGGGCTGGTCTTCGCCGACGCCGACCTGGACGCGGCGGTGGCCGGCTCGGTGCGGTCCAGCTTCACCAACGGCGGCCAGGTCTGCCTCTGCACCGAGCGGATCTACGTCCAGCGTCCGGTCTTCGAGGAGTTCACCGCCCGGCTGGCCAAGCGCGCCGAGGAGCTGGCGTACGGCTGGCCGGCCGACGAGGCCACCGTCAACATGCCGCTGATCTCGCACACCCACCGGGACAAGGTGCTCGGCCACTACGACCTGGCCCGGGCCGAGGGTGCCGAGGTGGTGTCCGGTGGCGGGGTGCCGCGATTCGGCGACGCCCGGGACGGTGGCGCGTACGTGCAACCGACCGTGCTCACCGGACTGGGCCCGGACGCCCGCACCAACCGGGAGGAGATCTTCGGCCCGGTGGTGCACGTGGCCCCGTTCGACGACGAGGACGAGGCGTACGCGCTGGCCAACGGCACCGAGTACGGCCTGGCGGCGACGGTCTGGACCCGGGACGTGGGTCGGGCGCACCGGGCCGGGTCCCGGCTCGACGCCGGCATCGTCTGGGTCAACACCTGGTTCCTGCGGGACCTGCGCACTCCGTTCGGCGGGGTGAAGGCGTCCGGCATCGGCCGGGAGGGTGGCGTGCACTCGCTCGACTTCTACTCCGAACTCACCAACGTCTGCGTGGACCTCTCATGATCGATATTGAGTCGGCGGCTCGGGAGCTGACCGAGGCTCGGGAGAGCGGGAAGCCCTGCCCGCCGCTGCGCGGCCGGCTGCTGCCGGAGGGGGACGTCGAGTCGGCGTACCGGGTGCAGCAGCTCCAGGCGCGGGCCTGGCAGGACCGGGGCGAGCGCCGGGTGGGCGCGAAGATCGGCCTGACCTCCCGGGCGGTGCAGGAGAACTTCGGGGTCTACCAGCCGGACTTCGGCGTGCTGACGGACGTGATGGCGGTCGGCGACGGCGTGGAGGTGGCGATCGACCGGCTGCTCCAGCCCCGGGTGGAGGCGGAGATCGCCTTCGTGCTCGGCGCGGACCTGCCGGGCGAGCGACCGACGACCGTCGACCTGATCCGGGCCGTGGACCACGTGCTGCCGGCCATCGAGATCGTCGACTCCCGGATCGCCGGCTGGGACATCTCCATCCTGGACACCGTCGCCGACAACGCGTCCAGCGGGCTCTTCGTGCTCGGCACCACGCCCCGCCGGCTCGCCGACGTCGACCTGCGGCTCTGCGGCATGGTGCTGGAACACGCCGGCGAGCCCGTGTCGGTCGGCGCGGGCGCGGCCTGCCTGGGCAATCCGCTGCACGCCCTGGAGTGGTTGGCCGGCACGCTCGCCCGCGCCGGGGACCCGCTGCGCGCCGGCGACGTGGTGCTCTCCGGGGCGCTCGGCCCGATGGTGCCGGTGACGCCGGGCGCGGCGTACGAGGCGCGGATCTCCGGGCTCGGCTCGGTGCGGACCTGTTTCCGGGAGGCTTCATGAGCGTCGGGGTGGCGGTGATCGGCTCCGGCAACATCGGAACCGATCTGATGATCAAGGTGCTCCGGCTGTCGGAGTCGCTGCGGATGGTGGCCATGGCCGGCATCGACCCGGACTCCGACGGTTTGGCCCGGGCCCGGCGGCTCGGTGTGGCCACCACCGCCGAGGGCGTCGACGGCCTCGTCGCGCTGCCCGAGTTCGCCGACGTCGAGCTGGTCTTCGACGCCACCTCGGCGGGCGCGCACCGGCGTAACCACGAGGTGCTGCGGGCGCACGGCCGGACCGTGGTCGACCTGACCCCCGCCGCCATCGGCCCGTACGTGGTGCCGCCGGTCAACCTGGACGAGCACCTCCACGAGACCAACGTGAACATGGTGACCTGCGGCGGGCAGGCGACCGTGCCGATCGTCGCCGCGGTCGGCCGGGTCACCCCGGTCGCGTACGGGGAGATCGTCGCCTCGATCGCCTCGAAGTCGGCGGGCCCCGGTACCCGGGCCAACATCGACGAGTTCACCGAGACGACCGCCCGGGCGATCGAGGTGGTCGGCGGCGCCGAGCGTGGCAAAGCCATCATCGTGCTCAACCCGGCCGACCCGCCGTTGCTGATGCGGGACACCGTCTACTGCCTCTGCCCCGACGCCGACGCCGACCGCGCCGCCATCGCCGCGTCGGTGGCCGACATGGTGAAGACCGTGCAGGAGTACGTACCCGGCTACCGGCTCAAGCAGGACGTGCAGTTCGACCGGGTCGACACGTACGTGCCGTCGCTCGGGCGGCACCTCACCGGGCTCCAGGTATCGGTGTTCCTGGAGGTCTCCGGCGCCGGGCATTACCTGCCCGCGTACGCCGGGAACCTGGACATCATGACCTCGGCCGCGCTGCGCACGGCGGAGCGGCTGGTCGCCCTGCGCGCCAAGGGAGTGCCGGCATGACTGACCTCTACATCCAGGACGTGACGCTGCGGGACGGCATGCACGCCATCGCGCACCGGTACACCGTGGACCAGGTGCGGACCATCGCCGCCGCGCTGGACGCGGCCGGCGTGGCCGCGATCGAGGTGGCGCACGGCGACGGGCTGGCGGGTTCCAGCGTCAACTACGGTCACGGCGCGGCCAGCGACGCCGACTGGATCTCCGCCGCCGCCGAGGTGATGACGAACGCCCGGCTCACCACCCTGCTGCTGCCCGGCATCGGGACGATCGCCGACCTGAAGGCGGCGAAGGCGCTCGGGGTGAGCAGCGTCCGGATCGCCACCCACTGCACCGAGGCGGACATCTCCGCCCAGCACATCTCCTGGGCCCGGGAGAACGGCATGGACGTCGCCGGGTTCCTGATGATGTCGCACATGAACGACGCGGTCGGGCTGGCCGGGCAGGCCAAGCTGATGGAGTCGTACGGGGCGCACTGCGTCTACGTCACGGACTCCGGCGGCCGGCTGCTGATGTCCGACGTGGCGGAGCGGATCGATGCGTACCGGCAGGTGCTGGAGCCGGAGACGCAGATCGGCATCCACGCCCACCACAATCTGTCCCTCGGCGTGGCGAACAGCGTCATCGCGGTCGAGCACGGCCGGATCCTCGGGGACGGGCCCCTGGGATCTCCTCAGGGGCGGACCGTCCGGGTGGACGCGTCGCTGGCCGGGCAGGGCGCCGGTGCGGGCAACGCGCCGCTGGAGGTTTTCGTCGCGGTCGCCGAGCTGCACGGCTGGAAGCACGGCTGCGACGTCTTCGCGCTGATGGACGCGGCCGACGACATCGTCCGCCCGCTGCAGGACCGGCCCGTCCAGGTCGACCGGGAGACGCTCTCCCTCGGGTACGCGGGCGTCTACTCCAGCTTCCTCCGGCACGCGGAACGCGCCTCTGTGAAGTACGGGGTGGACGTCCGCTCGATCCTGGTCGAGCTGGGCCGGCGCCGCATGGTCGGCGGCCAGGAGGACATGATCGTGGACGTGGCGCTGGATCTGGCCGGCCGGCGCGAGGAGGAGACGGCATGATCGGGGTGGACACGGCGAAGATCGCCGAGCAGCTCGGGACCGCGGCCGACACCGCTACCGCGATCCCGCAGCTCGCGGCGGAGACCGGGCTCGACGTCGACGGGGCGTACGCGGTGCAGACCGCACTGGTCCAGCGCCGGCTGGACCGGGGGGAGCGGCTGGTCGGGCTGAAGATGGGGCTCACCAGCCGGGCGAAGATGGCCCAGGTCGGGGTCGACGAGGTGATCTGGGGTCGGCTCACCGACGTGATGCGGGTCCCGGACGGCGGCGCGGTCGACGTCGGTGACTTCATCCACCCCCGGGTCGAGCCGGAGGTGGCGTTCCTGCTGGACCGCCTGCCCGAGCCCGGTGAGCCGCTGGGTTCCTTCACCGACGCCGTTCGCGCGGTCGCGCCCGCGATCGAGCTGATCGACTCGCGGTACGCCAACTTCACCTTCTCCCTGCCGGACGTCATCGCCGACAACACCTCCGCCGCCGCGTTCGTGGTCGGACCGTGGTCCCCGGTGCCGGACGGGCTGGACAACCTCGGCGTGCTGCTGGAGATCGACGGGCGGGTGGCGCAGGTCGGGTCCACCGCGGCGATCCTCGGCGACCCGCGCCGGGCGCTGGACGAGGGCATCCGGCTGGCCGGACGGCACGGGGTGCGGCTCCGGGAGGGCTGGCTCTTCCTGGCCGGTGCCGCCACCGCCGCCGTCCCGCTGCGTCCGGGCGCGCATGTCCGGGCCGTCGTCGAGAAGCTCGGTACCGCGTCGCTGGGGGCCGCGGCATGAGCCCGGTCGAGTCGCGGGTCGTCGCCGGCAAGGCCGTGCCGCGCGGGGCGTTCCCGCACGTCAAGGTCGCGGGCGGCTTCGTCTTCGTCTCCGGTACGTCGTCGCGCCGGCCGGACAACACCTTCGCCGGTGTCGAGGTGGACGAGTTCGGCACCACGAACCTCGACATCCGCGCGCAGACCCGGGCGGTCATCGAGAACATCCGGGATCTGCTCCGGTCGGTCGGTGCGGACCTGTCCGACCTGGTCCAGGTGACGTCGTACCTGGTCACCATGAACGACTTCGGTGGGTACAACGAGGTGTGGGCGGAGTTCTTCGACGCCACCGGGCCGACCCGGACGACCGTGGCCGTGCACCAGCTGCCGCACCCGCACCTGCTGATCGAGATGCAAGCCGTCGCCCTGCTCCCCCAAGGAGGTCAGCCGTGAGTGAGATCGCCGAGCCGTTCAGCTTCCAGGGCTGGATCGCGGAGAACCAGCACCTGCTCAAGCCGCCGGTCGGCAACAAGGAGATGTTGCCGGGCAGCGACGACTTCATCGTCATGGTGGTCGGCGGGCCGAACCAGCGCACCGACTTCCACGTCGACCCGTACGAGGAGTTCTTCTACCAGGTCAAGGGCAACATGCACATCAATCTGATGACCCCGGAGGGTCCGCGTACGGTGCACGTGCGCGAGGGTCAGATGTGGATGCTGCCGCGCAACACCCCGCACTCGCCGCAGCGGCCGGAGGCCGGTTCGATCGGCATGGTGATCGAGCGGGTCCGCGAGGAGGGCACCCTGGAGAAGTTCCAGTGGTACTGCCCGCAGTGCAGCAACAAGGTGCACGAGGTGGAGCTCCAGGTCCGCGACATCGCCGCCGACCTGCCCCCGGTCTTCCAGGCCTTCTACGAGGACGAGAAGGCGCGTACCTGCGACGCCTGCGGCACGTTGCACCCGGGCAAGGGCTGATGCCGGGTCCTGTCGTGGACGTGCACACGCACGTCGTACCGAAGGGGTGGCCGGACCTCGACGCGCAGTGCGGCGGGTCCGGCTGGCCCTGGCTCCGGATGGACTCCGAGCGGGCCGCCATGATCATGGTCGGCGAGACGGAGTTCCGCCCGGTCGGCTCCGCCTGCTGGGACGCGCCGACCCGGCTGGCGGACATGGACCACGACGGGGTGGACGTCCAGGTGGTGTCGCCCACCCCGGTGTTCTTCTCCTACGACCGCCCCGCCGACCAGGCGGTGAAGGTCGCCCGGATCTTCAACGACCTCACCCTGGAGATCACCGCCGGCGGCGGGGACCGGATGGTGCCGTTCTGCCAGGTGCCGTTGCAGGACCCGGCGGCTGCCTGCGCCGAGCTGGACCGCTGCCTGGCGGCCGGCCACGTCGGCGTGGAGATCGGCAACCACGTCGGTGACCGAGACCTGGACGACGCCGGGATCGTGGAGTTCCTGACCCACTGCGCCGAGGTGGGCGCGCCAGTCTTCGTGCACCCCTGGGACATGCCCGGCGGCCCCCGGCTGAACCGGTGGATGGCGCGTTGGCTGACCGGCATGCCCGCCGAGACGCACCTGTCGGTGCTGGCGCTCATCCTCGGTGGGGTCTTCGACCGGGTGCCGGAGACCCTGCGGATCTGCTTCGCGCACGGCGGGGGCAGCTTCCCGTTCTGGCTGGGCCGCGCCGACAACGCCTGGCACCGCCGCGGCGACCTGGTACGCGGGGCCTCCACCGCACCGCCCAGCTCCTACGTTGACCGGTTCTGCGTCGACTCGGTGGTCTTCGAGCCGGCCGCGCTGCGGCTGCTGGTCGACACCATGGGGGAGGACCGGGTGCTGGTCGGCAGCGACTACCCGTACCCGCTGGGGGAGCGGCCGGTCGGGCAGGTGGTCCACAAGGCCGACTTCCTCTCCGCCGACCAGCGCGCCAAGCTCCTCTCCCGCAACGCCCTGCGCTTCCTGTACGGCTGAGTGGCGCGGCCGGCGGCACCGCCGGTACGGCCGCGGCCGTCGCATCCGGATGTCCGCCGCCACCCGGCTGACCCTGTGTGCCCCCTTTGCTCTGCTGCAGCGACGGCAACACTGGGAGCGGTTCCGTGTTGCGTGGGCTGCAGCAGAGCAAAGGATGGGGGTCGAGTCCTCACCGTCCGGTCGGCCGCCGCGCGTGAGCAG
>JBARAE010000233.1:0-1929 GCA_049791715.1 Micromonospora sp. | reverse complement strand
CTGACCGGACGGCTCGCCGCCGTCTACAAGGAACTGGTCTGCAAGGGCGCCGCCTGGGGCGTCGCCAACCCGACGCTCGGGCTGCCGGCCCGGCGCCGCCGCGTCACCCAGGAGCGGGCCGCCGCGGGCTCGGCCGTCAAGGCGCAGGCGTAGCGCACGACGCGAAGCGGGCGCCCTCGATGGCGAGGGCTCCCGCTTCGCTGCCGGTCCGGGCGGCGACGATCCCTCGGATGAGTGCCGCGGTTACGTGCACAGCGGGGGCTCACGCGTACATCAGGTGCAGCGTCATCCCGGCGTCGGCGTGTGCCAGGTTGTGGCAGTGGTTGGCCCACATTCCGGGGTTGTCGGCTCGGAACGCCACCTCCCACACGTCGCCCGGCCGAACGTCGAAGGAGTCCAGCCACAACGGACTCCCGGTCGCCGGTTTTCCGTTGCGGGACAGCACCAGGACGTGATGGCCGTGCAGATGCCACGGGTGCACCACCAGTGATCGGTTCACGATCGTGAACTTGACGGTGTCGCCGCGGCGTACGACCTGAGGCGGGATGTCCGGGTCGGCCGCGCCGTTGACGGTGTGCGCGTATCGCGGAAGCAGTCCGTGCAGGTCGAGGCCGCGGTCGAGGACGAGGGTGAACTCAGTGTCGAACCGGGACCACGGCACCGCAGAACCGACGCCGTAGGTCAGCGGATCCAGCACCGGCCACGCGCCGGTCGCCACCGACACCGGTCCGGTCGAGTAGACCGCCCGTCCGTCGACGAACAGCGCCACCGGCGTGACGGGCGCGGTGAACACCAGGTCGTAGCGTCCCCCGGCCGGAATCAGCACGGCGGTGTCGGCAAGCGAGGTAGGGCCCTGCAGATCGGATCCGTCGATTGCGGCGACCCGGAACGGGGTCCCGGCCAGGGCGTACCGGTGCGTCGTGCTGTCGGTATTGACCAGCCGCAGCCGCACGGGCACCCCCGCCTCGACCGGCTCCGTTCTCGGCGCGGGCAGCGGAAGGCCGGCCAGCGTGTGCACCGGCACCGTGACGTCGACGCCGGTGACCGGCGCCGGGCGCACCACCAGGACACCGTAGAGCCCCATCCGCACGCCCACGTCGGATACCGCATGCGTGTGGTACCAGTACGTCCCGGCCTGATCGGCGCGGAACCGATACACGAACTCCTGTCCCGGCAGCACCGCCGCCTGCGTCACACCGGGCACCCCGTCCTGACTGTTCGGCACGTCGTACCCGTGCCAGTGCAGCGTGACACCCCGCGCGATGTTCCGGTTGCGCAGCGTCACCGCCAGGACGTCGCCGACGGTGGCGGTCAGCTCCGGCCCGGGAACCTGCCCGTTGAACGCCCACGCCGCGACGTCACGGCCGCTCACGCTCACCGTGGCGGTCCCGGCCGTCAGGGTGAACCGCCTGGTCGGTTCGCCCGTGGCCCGCGCATCCCGATCTTCATGACGATGTGGTACGCCGGGATCAGCGCCCGGGGCGGCGGCCAGCCCGGTGCCGGTCACCAGCGCGGCGACCGCCACCGCGACGGTCGCCCGGGACACCGTCCGGGACGGGCGCGCGCCGAGAACGCGCCACGAGACCCCGGTCGCCGCGACGACCCCGGCGACCGCGAGCAGTCCCGCGCCCGCCGACGCCGGATACCCGTGCAGGACCGTGACGAGCAGGGCGCTGCTTTCCGCGTACCCGGCGAAGAGGAGCGGGACCGCGACGGACCGGATGTCGCCCGGGGCCCGCAGCAGCCGCGGCCCGGCCACGACCACCGCCGCGAGCGACAGTGGGGCGGCGATGAGGACCTTCTCCGCCGCGAACCACCAGCCGGCGCGGGCGATCGCGGTGATCGTGATCGCGCGTCCGACCGTGGCGAGCAGCGCGAAGGCGGCCAGTCCCCGTGCGAGCGGGCGGCGCCGGGCGGCCGACGCGGCGC
>JBARAE010000232.1:0-9697 GCA_049791715.1 Micromonospora sp. | reverse complement strand
GGCACGGGGAGCGGCCCCGGGGCGGGCAGTTCGGCGATGACCGGCGCGGTGCGGGCCGGCGGCCGGTCCGACCGGCTGTCGACCTGCCGCGGTACGTGGCGTACCAGGCCGTCGCGGCGGTGCACCGGGACGACGCGTACGCCAACCTGGTGCTGCCGATGATGCTGCGCGACGAGGGCCTGGTCGGCCGGGACGCGGCCTTCGCCACGGAGCTGACCTACGGCTCGCTGCGCCACACCGGCACCCTGGACGCGATCATCACCGACGCCGCCGGGCGGGACGTCGAGCGGATCGACCCGCCGGTGCGGGACGCCCTGCGCCTCGGGGTGTACCAGCTGCTGCACACCCGGGTGCCGGCGCACGCGGCGGTGTCCTCGACCGTGGACCTGGTCCGGTCGGTCGGTCCGGGCGCCACCGGGTTCGCCAACGCGGTGCTCCGCGAGGTGGCCACCCGGGACGCCGATGCCTGGGTGGCGAAACTCGCCCCGCCCCGGGAGACCGACCCGGTCGGGCACCTCGCGCTGGCGTACAGCCATCCCCAGTGGATCGTGCGGGCCTTCGCCGAGGCGCTCGGCGGGAACCTGGCCGAGACGGAACGGCTGCTGATCGAGGACAACGAGCGGCCCCCGGTGCACCTCTGCGCCCGCCCGGGCCTCGCCGATCCGGTCGAGCTGGCCGACGAGGTGGGCGGCGCCCCGGGTGCCTTCTCCCCGTACGCGGTCTACCTGTCAGGTGGGGCGCCGGGTGAGCTGCGGGCGGTGGCCCAAGGTCGGGCCCACGTACAGGACGAGGGCTCGCAGCTGGTGGCGAACGCCCTCGCCGTCGCACCGCTGGACGGCCCGGACGGCCGCTGGCTGGACCTCTGCGCCGGTCCGGGCGGCAAGGCCGGCCTGCTCGGCGCCCTCGCGGCGCAGCGGGGCGCCCGGCTCACCGCCGTCGAGGTGGCCGAGCACCGGGCCCGGCTGGTGGAGCAGGCCACCCGGGGCCTGCCGGTGACCGTGCTGGCCACCGACGGGCGGACGGTCGGTTCCGACCCGAAGCTGCCCGAGGGGCATTTCGACCGGGTTCTGGTCGACGCGCCCTGCACCGGTCTCGGCTCGCTGCGCCGGCGGCCGGAGTCCCGTTGGCGCCGCCAGCCCTCCGACCTGCCGCCGCTGACCCGGCTGCAGCGGGAGCTGCTCACCGCCGCGCTGCGGGCGGTCCGTCCCGGCGGTCTGGTCGCCTATGTCACCTGCTCCCCGCACACGGTGGAGACGCACGTGACCGTGACCGAGGCGTCCCGCCGGTGCGGCTTCCCGGTCGACTTCGTCGACGCCCGGCCGCTGCTGCCGGCCGGCATGCCGGGGCTCGGTGACGGCCCGACGGTGCAGCTCTGGCCGCACCGGCACGGCACGGATGCGATGTTCCTGGCGGTGCTGCGGCGGGGCTGACCACCCGACGTACCGGAGTGACCTGCTCAGATCGGTGGTGTATGCCTGCACCACCCGACCCGGGGCGCGCCCGGCGTCCCGGGTCCGTCCGGGAGGGGTCGATGGACGCCGAGGAAGTGGGTACGCCGGGGTCCTGGCTGGAGTTCGGCGGTGAGCTGCGGCTGTGGCGCCGGCGGGCCGGCCTGACCCAGACGCAGCTCGGTCTGCGGGTCGGCTACCCGAAGTGCGGGCCAGTGCTCCGCCGTTTAGGGCGGGGGTGAAGGTCCGCGCGGGACTGCTGCCAGGGCCCGGGCGGGTTCCAACGCGGTCGGTTCTGCTGCTGGATGTACTTGCGCAGGACGGTCAGCGGTGCGCCGCCGACGGAGTCGGCGAGGTACGAGCCTGATCAGAGCCGGTTGGCCGGGTAGTAGTGGTGTGCCAGTTCGGGGAACTCCTGTGGCATCCGGGCGCGTGGACACGCCTTTGAGGCTGTTGACCAGCTTCGACAGGGCCACCTTGGGTGGGAAGTTGACCAGCAGGTGCACGTGGTCGCCTTCGCCGTTGAACTCGACCAGGTCGCACTCGAAGCCGGCGCAGACGGCTCGCGTGATCTCCTCCAGCGGCACGAGGTGCCGGTCCGCCGAACAGCGTGTGCCGGAACTTCGTCACCCAGATTAAGGGAGTGTGCGGGGCGAAACCGCAGTGCCGGCCGGTGGGAACGCCTGGAGAATCTGTCGTAGGCTGATGCAAGACTGTCCGATGTGCAGCTCCGGTACAACTACCGCGTCTACCCGACGCCGGGACAGCAGGAAGCGCTGGCGCGGGCGTTCGGGTGCGCGCGGGTGGTGTTCAACGACGGACTGCGCGCACGCCAGCGGGCGCGGGAGGCCGGGCTGGCGTACGTCTCGGACGGGGACCTGTCAGAGCAGGTGATCACCCAGGCCAAGCGGACGCCCGAGCGGGCGTGGCTGGGTGAGGTGTCAGCAGTCGTGCTGCAGCAGGCACTGGCCGACCTGAACGTGGCATACCGCAACTTCTTCGCCTCGCTGTCCGGCAAGCGCAAGGGCCGCACGGTCGCGCCGCCGCCCACCACCGGCAACGTCAACGCGACCACCCGCAAACCCGAGCGCGGACGGCGTCCCGTACGCGGTCTGGCAGCTCGCGTCGGCGGCACCCCGGTCAACGACTTCTCGGTATCGGTGAGCCCGACCTCCGGGACGCGTCGCCCCGGGCACCTCCACCACCGCGACCGTCAGCACGTCCACCACCAGCGGCAGTGCCCAGACGGTCAACCTCTCCGCCTCGGGCGCGCCGAGCGGCGTCACGGTCTCGTTCAGCCCGTCCTCGGTCACCTCCGGCGGCTCGGCCACGATGACCGTCAGCGCCGCGTCGACCGCCGCCGCCGGCACCTGGACGGTCACGGTCACCGGCACCGGGTCGACCACGCGCACCGCGAGCTACACCCTCACGGTGACCGGCACCGGTGGCTGTTCCGGTGGCCAGCTGATCGGTAACGGCGGCTTCGAATCGGGTACGGCGCCCTGGACGGCGACCTCGGGTGTGATCACGAGCTCGTCGAGCCAGCCCGCGCGGACCGGGTCGTACAAGGCGTGGCTGGACGGGTACGGCAGCTCCCACACGGACAGCCTGTCGCAGTCGGTGAACATCCCGGCCGGGTGCAGCAGCTACACGCTGTCGTTCTGGCTGCACATCGACACGTCCGAGACGACCGGCTCGACGGCGTACGACAAGCTGACCGTGCAGGTGGGCTCCACGACCCTGGCGACGTACTCGAACCTGAACGCGGCCGGCGGTTACGTCCAGCGCACGTTCAACCTGGCGTCGTACGCCGGGCAGACGGTGACGCTGAAGTACACCGGCGTCGAGGACTCGTCGCTGCAGACCAGCTTCGTCATCGACGACGTGACCCTGCAGGTCGGCTAGGCCGGAACTCGGGGTGGGGTGGGCCGGGAAGGCCCACCCCACCCGCTCACTGGATCGGCAGGCCCTTGGTGCCGGCGCCCTTCAGCGAGCGGGTGAACGTGCGGTCGTCCAGCCAGAGGAAGCACTGTACGCCCCGGTTGCCGTCCTTCCACTCCTGCTCGAAGGGGTGGTAGATGATCGTGCCGGCCCGGTACTGCATGTCGCTGTTGTTCGGCACCTTCACGTACTTGGCGATCAGGCCGCGGCATGCCTTGTGCACCCGCAGCGAGGTGCGCTGGAACTCGGCGTACGTGATGTCCGGGGCCTGGTAGACGCCCACGAACTCGGCGTGGTGCTTCGCACTGCAGGCGACCGGTCGCATCTCCTCGATGTCGTCCTTCGACACCTTCGGGTTGAAGCAGCCGTGGGCCAGCGGGGAGCCCGGCTTGAGCGCGTTCTTCAGCGAGGCCTCGCGCGCGATGACACTGATGTCGTCCAGGCTGGCCACCTCGGCGGCGTCGCAGCGGAACCACCGGGCGCCGCCGGTCCAGGCCAGCGCCGACGGGAAGACGACCGAGACCATCACCCGCCCCGAGCGCCAGTCGGCCCCCACCGCCTTGCTGACCTGCCGGTCGCACTCGGCGCGGGCCGTCCGCATCCCGTTCGAGCCGGCCCGCGGGGGAGCGCCCCGACCCGCGTCGGCGCCGGTCAACGTGCCGACGTACAGGGTCTCCGCCCGGTGCGGCTCGGTGCATCCGACGGGGTTGTAGCCGCTGAGGTACCCCACGTCCTGAACGGTCGTGTGGCAGGCGCCGTTCTCCGGCACGAAACCCTTCGCCGGGCCGAAGCCGGGCCAGTCGTCGGTCAGGTTCCCGTCCGCACCGCCCGGCGCGCCGCAGCCGGCGAGCGCGAGCACTGCCACCGCGCCCACGGCGGCCGCCGTCCACCATCGCCGCATCCGCCGACCTCCCCGCAGTCCGTGGTCGCGCCGACCGGCTCCGAGCGCCGGTACGTCACGGCGGTGCAGCATACGGCACCGCGGCTCAACCTGCGGGTAGTCCCTGCGGCCCGACGCCGCGCATCGAGCGGGTCAGCCGCCGGTCGTCGCTCCACAGGAAACAGCGCACGCCCCGGTCGCCCTCCTCCCACTCCCGCTGCGACGGCGGGTAGAAGATGGAGCCGGCCCGGTACGGCAGGTCGCTGTTGTTCGGCACGTTGGCGAAGGCCGCGATGAGCGCCATGCAGCGCCGGTGCACCTGCTGGCTGGCCTTGATGAACTGCGCCCAGCTCATGTCACGTTCGACGTAGACGCCGACGAACTCGGCCCGGTGCGGCTCGGTGCAGAGCACCGGGGCCATGTAGTTCAGGTTGTTGCCGATCAGCTTGGGGTCGAAGCAGCTGTGGACCAGCGGGTTGTCGCCGATCATCGCGCCGCGCAGGCTGCCGACCCGGTTGATCGGCCGGGTGTTGTCGATGCTGTCGGTCTCGCTCAGGTCGCAGCGGTACCACCGGGCGCCGGCGAGCCAGGCGGTCACCGAGGGGAGGGCGATGGTGAGGGTCAGCCGGGCGGAGTGCCAGTCCCCGCCGATCACCTCCCGGGCCCGCTGGTCGCATTCGGCGCGGGCGGTGCGCAGGGCGGGGGAGCCCGGTTCGGGTCGGGCGCCGGCGGCCGCCGCACCGGTGAAGGTGCCCACGTGCACGGCCTCGGCCACGTGACTGCGCCCGCACTCCACCGTCTCGTACGTCCCGGCCTGCACGACCGCGGTGATCCGGGGCAGGCAGGCGTCCGTGGCGGGGATGAACAGCCGGGGTGCCGGCAGGGCCGGCCAGTCGTCGATCAGATCGCCGTCCGCGCGATGCGGCTGGACGCAGCCACCGAGGACCACCGTCGTCGTGCCGGCCAGCGCCAGCGCCACGAGCCACCGTCGCATCGTCCGCCCTTCCCGGGAGCTGACAGCCGGTCGCCGCGGCCCGTGTGGCGTTCCCGCCACCGGGCGAGCAGCATACGTGACCGTCCCCGTTGGAGTGTCGCTGTCTTTCGGTCGATCGGCCAGTCACCGGTGCCCTTTCGTCCGGGATTTCCGTGCCGGAAGGGCCGATCCTGCACCAGGAGCCACCGCAGGGTCACAGCGGGTCTCAGCCGGTGCCGCGCTGCGGGCGGCCGGTGGCCGCGTTCGTACACTGGCCCGGTGACCGTACCGCCGCTGATCGTCGCGCCCAGCATCCTGGCCGCCGATTTCGCCCGCCTGGCCGAAGAGGTCCGCGCCGTCGAGCACGCCGCCGACTGGTTGCACGTGGACGTCATGGACAACCATTTCGTGCCGAACCTGACCATCGGGCTGCCGGTGGTGCAGAGCCTGCGCGCCGCGACCGAGCTTCCCTTCGACGTGCACCTCATGATCGAGGACCCGCGCCGCTGGGCGCCCGGGTACGCCGACGCCGGGGCGTACAACGTCACCTTCCACGCCGAGGCCTGCGACGATCCGGTCGCGCTGGCCAAGGACCTGCGGTCCGCCGGGGCGAAGGCGGGTCTGGCGATCGACCGGGACACCCCGATCGAGCCGTACCTGGAGCTGCTGCCCAGCTTCGACACCCTGCTGATCATGACGATCAAGGCCGGCTTCGGCGGGCAGCGGTTCATCCCGCAGCTGCTGGAGAAGGTGCGTACGGCCCGCCGGCACGTCGACAGCGGCCACCTCGAACTGCGGATCGAGGTCGACGGCGGGATCGCCGAGGACACCATCGAGCAGGCGGCCGCCGCCGGCGCGGACGCCTTCGTCGCGGGCACTGCCGTCTACGGGGCCGACGATCCGGCCGAGGCGGTACGCCGCCTGCGTGCCCTGGCGGAACGCGCGGTCACCGGGGCCTGAGATGGACCCGGCGGGCGAGCGACCCGACGTCATCCTGGTCGTCGACGACGACGAGGACATCGCGCGTTTCGTCGAGTTCAACCTGCGGCTGCACGGCTTCGAGGTGATCCACGCCAGCGACGGCCAGGAGGCGCTCGAGGTGATCGAGCGGCAACGGCCGGACCTGGCGGTGGTCGACCTGATGATGCCGCGCATCGACGGCCTGGAGCTGACCCGCCGGCTGCGCGCCGATCCGATGACGTCCGCCCTGCCGGTGATCATGCTGACCGCCAAGGGGATGACCGTGGACAAGGTGCACGGCCTCACCGCCGGCGCCGACGACTACCTGGTCAAGCCGTTCGACACCGCCGAACTGGTGGCCCGGGTCAGCTCCACCCTGCGCCGCAACAAGGAGTTCCGGGAGGTCTCCCCGCTCACCGGGCTGCCCGGCAACAGCCGGATCCGGCGGGAGATCAGCGACCGGGTCCGCAACGGGGTCGACTACGCCGTCGGGTACATCGACATCGACCGGTTCAAGAGCGTGAACGACCGGTACGGCTTCGTCCGCGGCGACGAGTTCATCTCGGCGCTGGCCCGCAGCCTGCACCGGGCGGTGGTCTCGATCGGGCTGCCGCCGGCCTTCCTCGGGCACGTCGGCGGCGACGACTTCGTGATCGTCTGCACGCCCAGCCAGGTGCGCCCGCTGACCAGCCGGGCGGTGGTGGACTTCGAGAAGGCCGCGGACGCCCTCTACGACCCGACCGACCGGGAGCGCGGCTTCGTCGAGCTGAAGGACCGCCGGGGCAACATCCGCCGGGCCGCCCTGGTCACCCTCTCCATCGGCGTCTCCCTCTCCGACTCGGGCAAGCGCTTCACCGACCCCCTGGAAGCCATCGCCGTGGCTTCGGAGATGAAAACCGTCGCCAAGAGCCAGCCCGGCTCGTACGTGGCGGTGGATCGGCGCCGCGGAGTGACGTGATCGTGCGCTCTTGCTGTGAGGTACCTCGCCTCTGTGGCGCGGCCCCCGGCGCGGCGTGTAAGACTTCCGGTGTACCCACCACGCGCTGGCGGGGCTCGGTGTAATTCCGAACCGGCGGTGATCCACGGCCCGACCGTGGTAAGCCCGCGACCCGGACGGCTTCGGCCGGACGGTGGACCTGGTGAGAATCCGGGGCCGACGGTTGGGAGCGGGGCGACCCACTCCCAGACAGTCCGGATGGGAGACAGCGCGCGGGACGGGGAGGGCCCTGTCGGCCGCTGACCTCAGCCGCCGCGTGGGCTCCCCGGGGGCGGCCGCGCCGTTCCCGGATCTCCGCCGCCGCATGCCCGCGGCACCCGTGCCGATGCCTCCCCGCCCACGCCCGCGCGCGACCGGCGAGTGAGAGGGCAGGAACGGGCGATGGCGAGCGTCTCCATCGACGAGGCGATGCGTCGCGCGATCGAACTGGCCGCCCGAGGGCTCGGCACCACCAGCCCCAACCCCGTGGTCGGCTGCGTGCTGCTGGACAGCGACGGCGCCGTCGTCGGCGAGGGCTTCCACGCGTACGCCGGCGGTCCGCACGCCGAGATCGTCGCGCTCGCCCAGGCCGGCGAGCGGGCCCGCGGCGGCACCGCCGTGGTCACCCTCGAACCCTGCGACCACCACGGCCGCACCGGCCCGTGCAGCCTCGCGCTGATCCAGGCCGGGGTCGCCCGGGTGGTGGTCGCGGTCCCCGACCCCAACCCGGTCGCCTCCGGAGGCGCCGCCACCCTGCGGGCCGCCGGCATCCAGGTCGAGATCGGGGTACGCGCCGAGGAGGCCGAGGCCGGCAACGTGGCGTGGCTGACCTCGATGCGCCGCGGCTGGCCGTACCTGATCTGGAAGTACGCGGCCACCCTCGACGGGCGCTCCGCCGCCGCCGACGGCACCAGCATGTGGATCACCTCCGAGGCGGCGCGGATCGACGTGCACGCCCTGCGCGGCACGGTCGACGCGGTGATCGTCGGGGTGGACACCGTGCTCGCCGACGATCCCCGGCTGACCGCCCGGAACCTGCGCGACGGCACCCTGGCCATCCGGCAGCCGCTGCGGGTCGTGGTGGACAGCTCGGGGCGTACCCCGGAGGGGGCCCGCGTCCGCGACGGCGCCGCCCGCACCTGGATCGCCACCGCCGCGGAGGTCGGCGCCGGGCCGGACGGCCGGGTCGACCTGCCCGCGCTGCTCGCGGAGCTGCACCACCGCGGCGTGCGGGCGGCCCTGCTGGAGGGCGGCCCCCGGCTGGCCGGCGCGTTCCTCGCCGCCGGCCTGGTCGACCGGATCGTCGGCTACGTGGCGCCGAAGCTGCTCGGCAACGGCCCGACCGCGCTGCTCGACGCCGGCGTGAGCACCATCGCCGACGTCATCGACCTGGAGATCACCGACGTCACGCAGGTCGGTCCCGACCTACGGATCACCGCGCTGCCCCGGAAGAGGGAGGGCTGACAATGTTCACCGGCATCGTCGAGGAGCTGGGCGAGGTCGTCCGGACCACCGAGACCGGAGGTGACTCCGCGCTGCTGGCCGTGCGTGGCCCGCTGGTCACCTCCGACGCCCGGCACGGCGACTCCATCGCGGTCAACGGGGTCTGTCTGACCGTGGTCGACGTCGACGGCGGCGTCTTCACCGCCGACGTGATGGGGGAGACCCTGCGCCGCTCCGCCCTCGGCGCGCTGCGGCCCGGCGACCCGGTCAACCTGGAGCGGGCCGCCGCGCTCGGCAGCCGGCTCGGCGGGCACCTGGTCCAGGGGCACGTCGACGGGGTCGGCGAGATGCTCTCCCGGGAGCCCGCCCCGCAGTGGGAGACGGTCCGCTTCCGGCTCCCCGCCGCGCTGTCCCGGTACGTGGTCGAGAAGGGCTCGATCACCATCGACGGGGTGTCGCTGACCGTCGCCGCGGTCGGTGACGACTGGTTCGCCGTCGGGCTGATCCCGACCACCCTCAAGCTGACCACCCTCGGCGCCAAGCGGGTCGGCGAGCCGGTCAACCTGGAGGTGGACGTGCTCGCCAAGTACGTCGAGCGCCTCCTCGGCGACCGTGTGGCCGGCGGCCCGGCGCTGCCCGGCGGCACGGGCGTGCCGGGGGGTGACCGGTGATGGGCCCGCTCGGCTGGCTGCTCGACGCCCAGGTGCACGTCGCCGGCTCCCCGGTGCTGGTCCGGGAGATCGTCGGCAACGTCTTCGGTCTCGCCTCGGCGCTGCTCGGGCTGCGCCGGCTGGTCTGGGCCTGGCCGGTCGGCATGATCGGCAACGCCCTGCTCTTCACCGTCTTCCTCGGCGGCGTGTTCGCCACCCCGCAGGCGCACGACCTCTACGGGCAGGCCGGCCGGCAGGTCTTCTTCTTCGCGGTCAGCGTCTACGGCTGGTGGCGCTGGTCCCGCAACCGGCGTGGGGCAGCGGGGGAGCACCCGGCGGTGACACCGCGCTGGGCGACGGGCCGGGAACGTCTCGGCCTGCTGGCCGCCGCTGCGGTCGGCACCGCCGCCGGGTACCCGATCCTTG
>JBARAE010000231.1:0-6782 GCA_049791715.1 Micromonospora sp. | reverse complement strand
AGTCAGGCGCGCTGAGGGCGATTAGCTCAGCGGGAGAGCGCTTCGTTCACACCGAAGAGGTCACTGGTTCGATCCCAGTATCGCCCACGCAGGTCAAAGGCCACTTCCCGGCTTCGGGGGTGGCCTTTTTGCTGCCCGTACAGCAGCGAAGTACAGCAGTAGGTCAATGGCCGAGTGAGTCGCCGAGGCGCTTGAGGGCGTCGAGGGTCGCCTTGGACGAGACCTGCGTGTAGATCTCCATGGTCACGGAGAAGCGGGCGTGCCGGAGGATCTGCATGACGACTCTGGGATGGACGTCGAGGTCGGCGAGCAACGTGGCGCAGGTGCGTCGCGCATCGTGCACGGTGATCGGCTTGACTCTCGCCTTTTCGCATCTCGTCTGCCACGAGCGTTGGAAGTTGCGTGGCTCGATGGGTGTGCCATAGCGGGTGGTGAATACGAGGTCGGTTTCCTGCCAGGCGTTGCCCGCGGCTGCTCGTGCCTTATCCCGTTGTTCCTTCCTGATTCCTAGTGCCGTTGCGCAGATGTCGGGCAGGGGGAGGGTGGCGTCGGATGCCTGGGTCTTGGTGTCGCGGTGCAGGAGTTGGCCGCGGACCCGTTGCAGTTGGCGGCCGATGGTCAGCTCGCCGGCGTCGAGGTCGACGTCCTCCCAGGTCAGTCCCAGGGCCTCGCCCTTGCGTAGTCCGGTGACGAGGACCAGGGCGTAGGCGGCGTAGAGCGGGTCCTCGTCGTGGCGGGCGGATTCGAGGAACTTGCGGGCCTCGTCGCTTGACCACGACTTGCCCCGGCGGCGCCGGATGGTGGCGAGGGTGACAGGGATGGCCGGGTTCTTGGCGATGAGGTCTTCGGCCTGGGCGTGGGTGAGGGCCGCCCGCAGCGCCGCTCGGATGTCGCTGACCGTCCGCGTCGACGGGACCGCCCGGCAACACCGGCCGACAGCGCAGCATCGCCGCTTGTCCTTGGGTCGGGCGACGTCCTTGCCCTGGGCGCAGCACTGGCAGGTCCGGGCCACCTGGTTGATCCAGGTTTGCACGTCCCGTGACTGGAGCCGGTCGAGCCGCTTGGCGCCGAGGCCGGGGGCGATGTAGCGGCGGACGATCGTCTCGTACGTCGCGTAGGTCAGCGGCGCCCGGTTCGGCTCGATGATCTCCGACAGCCACCGGGTGAGGAAGCTGTCGACCGTCGGGATGCTGGTCGCCACCGGTCCCTGCTTCGCCTGCTGGTGCAGCTTTATCCACTTGTCGTGGACTGCCTCCCGCGTCTTGCCGTAGACGTACTTGCGGGTGCGTTTGCCGTCGGGCTTGGTGACCCAGGCGTACGTGGCGAAGCCGTTGCGGTAGGGGAAGATGGAGCCTTCGCCGTTGGCTCGTGTGCGGGCGGGCATCAGGCGGCCTCCTGGCGTTCGACCTGCTGGCGGATGTAGTCGTCGACCCATTCCGGGAGGATTCGGCGGTACTTGCCGTCCTTGATGGAGCGCAGCTCGCCGGTGGCGATCTTCATCTTGACCTTGGACAGACCGAAGCCGAGCAGGACGGCGACCTCGGCGGGTGAGTACCAGCGCGGGGTGAGGTCTGTCCTCATGCGGCGGCCCCGATGAGCCAGGCTTCGTGGGCGAGTTCTTCCCGGCCGATGCGTCTACTCTCCCGGCGCTGCCTGGCGGCGGTGTTGGCGAGGAGGGCGTCACCGTCGCTGAGCCAGCCGGCCCCGATGTAGGTGAGGGTGCTGACGGTGATGGTGTCGGTGGTGTTCTCGTCTTCGGTACGGCGGTAGGTGGCGCGGGTGTCGCGCAGCAGGCCGAAGGTGACGGAGTAGCGGCGGGCCTTGGTGAGGAAGTGGCCGCCGAAGCCGAGCATGTGCGCCCAGCGACGCAGCCCGGCCTAGGGGTTCGGTTTGCCGTCAAGGTGGTCTTGACGGTCTGCGGTCGTTGCGGCGCCCGTGGCCCTGGCGTTGTGGGTAGGGCGGCCAAGTCTCCAGCAGGCGTCGATGAGGCGGGCGAGGTGGTCGCCTTCCCGGTTGGCGTAGTCGTTGATCGTGGCGGCGGTGAGTCGGGTGGAGCAGTGGCCGGTGGCCTCGGTCGACTTGGTGGCGTATTTGGCCAGGTAGGCGGCCACCTTGCCGTCGGTCAGCTCCCCGCTGGCGCTGTTGATGCGACGGACGTCGACCTGCTCGCCCCAGGCGATCACCCAGCCTTCGGGTCGCTCGGGGTGCCCGGGCGTGGTGACGGTGATCTGGCGGGCGGCGGCGTGGACGGCTGCCTCCAGGTCGTCCATGGTGATGCCGGCCGGCGGCGGCACGACCGCATCCAGGTCGTCGGGGTCGACGCCGTCCAAGCGGAGCAGGACGTGGAAGTGGACCGCTGCTCGGCGCTGCATCTCAGCGACCTTGCCGTGCGACACCCGCACCGGCGGGACCCAACGGACCTTGCCGGAAGCAGTGACCACCCGGACGAAGGGGATGCCGTGTCGGCGGCAGAGGGCGGCGAGGTGACGTTCAATGGCCTGCTTGGTGCGCCGCCACAGCTCGCCGGTGAAGTAGTTCCACACGACCTGGTGGCGGTGGTCGTAGCACTCCAGGCACAACGGCTGCCCAAGCCGCGGATCGTCGGCGTCGTGCCGGGCGAAGCACACCGCGGGCCGCCCATGCGGACAGGTGCCGGCGGTGCTCCGGGCACGGCAGGGGGCGGGACGGCAGTCGCAGCGCTGGCGGGTGACGCAGGTGTGATGGGGGACGTGGCGGTGGTGGACCGCGCCGAACGAGGGTGCGGTGAAGGTGGCGAAGACGACCGGGTGCCGGCCTACCGAGGCGGGTACGCCCTTGCCGCCGGTCAGCCCGCAGCGCACGACCTGGTAGGCGTCGCCCTGGTAGACCCAGGCGCAGTCCGGGCACTGCGATTCGCGGCGGTTGCCGCACGCCTTGTAGAGCGTCCGGTCGGGCAGCTCGTCGGTGTGCAGCTGGCCGGTGATGCGGCCGGTGTTCCGGTCGATGGCGGCGATGGTGCCGGTGAGGCGGATCGGGCGGGCGCAGCCGCCGGCGGGGCGGGTGTGCTCCAGCCAGCCGGAGAACTCCGGCGTGGCGGCGCGTTGCATGGCCTGGGCGTCACGGCCGACGGCGAGGTCAGGGCGGTACAGGGCGAGCGGGGTGGACACGACAGTCTCCTCATCAGGGGGTGGCAGGGACGGGAGACGAAGCACCACCAGCCGTGGACCTGGTCCGCTGGTGGTGTTCGTCGTGTCTCCTGGCACCGCCGAGAGGGCGGCTGACGCCGGAGGGCGGAATCGTGGTCGTGCCACTTCCGCCGATGGGTCATGTCCTTTCGCGCTCGTGGACCTGACTTGTGGGCCGGCACGGGTGGGGAGCCTGGGATATCGGCATCCGGCGGGTTGCCGCGGGCTGTCCCCACCCGTGGAAGGTCTACGAGTCCGGGCCATCGTGGACGGCAGGAAAGGCCGTTGCTGGGCCGCTCAGCGGATTCGGGAAACCGGCATGGTGGCCGGTGCGATCGAGAGCCGGCGGGACGTGGCCCGCATCAGCGGCAGGAAGGCCGCTAGGTGTCTCCGGAGTTGAGTCCAGCGATTCGGCAGAAAGGCCACGCTGGCATCCTCAACGAGGGCCAGAGTAGCACTGGGTGCCGACACGTCAACCCGAAGTAGTGCCGGAGTCTGATAGGCCGTCCGGCCACCCAATGACGCGTTCGGCGGTGACGCCTCGAAGGTTGGCCCCGTCCCACCGGGCCCCGGTAACGTCCGTGCGTCCGTACTCCGGATCGTGAGTCCTAACGTAGCTGAATCGTGCGTAGGACAGATCCGCGTCGCGCAGGTCGGCATCCCGCAGATCGCAGCCAGCAAAGCTGGCACCCCGGAGAGACGCACCCCGAAGGTCGGTGCCGCGGAAATCACAAAACTTGAAGGAGTGCCTATCGAGGGTGCGATGCCCAAGATCGCGTCCCACGAACGACTGCCTCGTTGCGCCGGGCAGGATGCTCATCCGCGAACCGTAGCCCGATCGCCCGTTGCCGAACCACCGGCTTTCAACGCGCTCACATGCGGCGCATCAAGCGGCGCAGGACAGCCGGCCGCCGGCCTTGTCGGGTCTCAGGACGTCCGTGACAGATCGGTCTCGGGACGTGGATGACACATCCGGCTAGAAAATCTTGTTCCGATTGTTGCCGGCATCGCCTGGTCGTCGATCACCACGACGGCTGGCGCTCCTTCAGAACCGGATGCGAACCTCACTGGGTTCGCGGTTCGTGTCGAAGTGCGCTGCGTCAGCGGAACGGGCGCGCTGCGATCGTGAGCAGCGCGTCGAGGAGTCCCAGCGTGCGGTACAGCGCGTACAGGATCCACACGCCGAACAGGCAGGCAGCGGCGATGAACAGGGCGGGTCCCACAACGGCGGAGTTCTCGCCTGCCCAACCTCCTGCGAGCGCGACGGTGAGCACGACGCCGAGCAGTACAACAGCGCGCCCCACTCCTTGCAGAGCCTGCCAGAGGGCAAATGCGTATGCGGACGCAGGTAGGGCTTCCGATGACGGCGTACTGGACAATGCCTTCGATGCCGGTGCCTCCGCCGCCAGTTCTTCGAGTTGGCGCGCCGCGGCTCGGTCCCGTTCGTGGGAGGAGATGCGCAGGATTGCTTCCAGTGCGCGGAGGTCGTCTCGGCTGCGTAGCCGTCCGGTGCGTGGATCGCTGAGCAGCAGGTCGGCTATGGGACGCCCCTTGTGTCCTGGGTGCGTGAGCAGCCATGCCTTGCCGTAGCCCCTCAGAGAGCCCGGTTGCAGCACGTTGACGATTCCGGAATGCAGGCTTGTTCGGTGGTTCGGGGAGCCAATGCCGGTCACCAGCTCTGAGCCATCGATTATCGCTGCACCGTCGGCCAGGTTCCGGCAATCGCCAAAGGTGAGCCAGATCTTGAAGGTGGTGGTGCCGATCGCCACCACGCCTGCGATCAATACGGCGGTGCCAAGCAGCTCATTGCGCTGCGCGGCCAAGCCGATGAGCAGCAGCGGGGGAACAAGGACGAGCAGGTACCAGCCGGCGAACAGCAAGGCCTTGCGCCGGTCCAGCCACCGCGTCAGCCGAACATGATCTTGCCCGTCTGGGAAGCGGCGCAGCGCAATCGCGCCGGCTGGCCGAGTCAGCTGCCGGCAGAGGTTGTGAAAACGTTCGCCGGCCATCATCCCCAAGTCCCGCACGAGCCGGCCCTCGCCATAGTCCACCTCGTTAAGCCGGAACAGTTCCACGGCCGCCTGGCCGTCCACCGGGCTCTCCTCGGTGAGCGGGACTCCTACGCTTACCCCGGCCGCCGGCACCAACAGCAGCCGCGGAGCCGCTGCGGTCCGTCGACGCGCCGATGCAGGGGCCTCGGCGAGCACAACTGCGGCAATCTCGTCCCAACGCAGGTTGTGGTTGAGCTTCGGTGTCCGCACCGACCAGCCCTGCGAGTCGACGTCTACCCGGAACGGCAGCACCGCGTGCCGCACCAGTGAGCCACCGATCACTAGGCCGAACAGCACAACCGCCGCGCAAAAGAACAAGCCGAACCAGCCGAACTTTTCCGTCACCGTTCGGTACGCGATAGCGGCCGCTCCGGCAAGTAGCAGCATGCCGAACAACACGGCGACGACTCGGTCAATGTACGGGCGCCGCAGCTTCACTGGATCATCATCCGCCACCGGGGCAAATCGACTGCCGCGCAAGCCATGTGAGCCGCTGCGGCGACATGCGCCGCCCATCGCGAATACCCCTGCCGGCCACCGGCTGCGGCGCACCACCAGAGCTGGGCGAGAGTGTCAGCGTCACGCAGGTGCTGATACCGATCTGTCATGCAGGTCCCGAGACCGGACAGGCCGGCTGCCGGCGTGTCGGGCTCAGGACCTGCATGACTGACCAGTCTCGGGACCTGGGTGATACGTCCGGCTACACGATCTTGTCTCTTCGGCTCGGGCCCGTACGATCCTCGCTCATGGGCAGCAGCTATCAGACGATCCTCGCCACAGGCAATCTCGTCGACGTGCGTGCGGCGGTTTCCGCCTCGCAGCAGGCGGCCGTGATCATTCCGGTCGCCGAGGATCGGTGGGCGGTGGTGCCGTTGCAGGAGGACGGCGTCTACGCCGAGACTGAGAACCTGGCGAAGCTGCTGAGCCTCGCACAGGGCAGCGTGGCCGCCTCGTTCGACGTGTTCGACTCCGATGTCATCGTGGCTACGTTGTTCCGCGATGGTCGCAGCTACCACGAGTACCTGTCTGACCAGGCCTATCTCGTAGAGACATGGGACGACGACGACAACGAGATCCTGTTCGACCTACTCGGCCGACCGTACCCGCCGGGCGCTAGCCCGCCCTCCGGTGCCTATGGCGCCGATCCGGCTGCGTTCGCGGCGCTCGGCGTCGGGCTGGTCGATGAGTCGGAGCTAGGCGTCGCACTCAGCCGTTCGGGACTCAGGGCAGACGAGCAGCATCATGCAATCCTGCACGCACTGCATCTCGATTGCGGTCCGCTGACAATGTCTTCCAAGGAAGCTGCCGCATCGGGTTTGGGCGTCTAGGCAAATCTCCACCGACGCTCGGCTACATGACACCATCAGAGCGGCTAGCCGAACTCTTTGCGCACACCGGTTGAACCCGCCCGTCACGCAGGTCCCGAGACCGGACAGCCGGCCGCCGGCCTGTGTGGGAGGACTTTCTGTACGTCTATCAAGGCGGCCCGCAACGGGCCGCACGCGCCGCCGCCAGGGCGCGCGCCGGCCGCTGCCGCTGTCGCTCTGCGGCCGTCACGCCTGAGGCC
>JBARAE010000230.1:0-1543 GCA_049791715.1 Micromonospora sp. | reverse complement strand
GGGCCGTGCTGACCGAGGCCGAGCAGTGGGTCGCCGCGGGCACCGGTCGACAGCGGGGGCATGACCGCACGCTGCTGCTGATGGTGGCGGCGCTGCCCGCCGCCGTCGGCCCGACCGACCTCGGCCGGCTGAAGACGCTGGCGGCGCAGGGCCATCGGGCAGGCCTGCACCTGGTCGTGGCCGGCTGGCCGCCCGCCAACCGCGCGCCGCTGCCGCAGGCCACGTCCCTCGCGGTACGGAACGCGTACGCGCTGATCGGGGACGCCCCGGGTGCGGCGTTCAGCAGCCCCGGCACGGAGGAGCCCGGCGGGCTGCACGCTCCGGTCTTCGTGGACGAGGACCCGCCGCCCGAACTCGTGGCGGGGGTCTGTCGCCGGCTGGCGCGGCAGATCGAGGACGGGACCCGCCTGTCCCTGACCGACCTGCTGCCCGCCGGCGAGTTGTGGGAGTCGGATTCGGTCGACGGGCTCGCCACCGTGGTGGGGGACGCGGCCGGGCGGCCGGTGAGCCTCGGCTTCACCGAGCTGACTCCGCACTGGCTGGTCAGCGGCCGCTCCGGGGCGGGGCGCTCGGCGTTCCTGACGAATGTCCTGTTCGGGTTGGCCGCCCGGTACGGCCCCGACGAGTTGACCCTCTACCTGGCCGACCTCGCCGATCGCGAGTCCTTCGTGGAGTTCCTGCAGACGGAACGGGACCGCTCCTGGGTGCCGCAGATACGGGCGGCCGGAATGGCCGCCGACCGGGAGTACGTGGCGGACCTCGTCGGTCAACTGGAGGCGGAGCTGCACCGCCGGGAGGAGGCGGGGCGGCGCGCGGGCGGGCAGCGGTACGCCGAACTCCGGCAGCACCAGTCCCTGCCCCGGATCGTCTGCCTCATCGACAACGTCCCCCTGCTGCTGCGGGAGCGGGACCGGTTCGCCGCCGAGATCCTCGGGCGGCTGGACGCGCTGGCCCGCAGCGCCCGGGCGTACGGCATCCACCTGGTCCTGGCCGGTGCCGGTGACCTCGGCATCGGCGGCCCGCGGGATCCGCTGCTCGGTCAGTTCCCGGTGCGGGTGGCGCTGCCGGGCGGCTCGGCGGTGCTGGAGCCGACGAACGACGCGGCGGCCGGGCTGCCGGTCGGCAGCGCGATCGTGAACACCGCCGGCGGCCTGGGCGGCCCGCGCGGGGCCACCCGTGGCCACGAACGCCTGATCCGCTTCCCGGACCCGCACGAGGACGCGGACACCCTCACCGAACTGCGGCACCGGCTGTGGGCGGCGCGTCCGGAGGGGAATTCCCCGCCGGTCGTCTTCGCCGGGTACGCGCAACCGCTGCTGAGGAACGACCCGCGGTACCGGGCCGCGGTCGCCGGACGTGCGCACACGCCGGCCGCGCTGCTCGGCCGGGCGGTGGATGTCCGTCGCTCCACGGTGGCGGTACCGCTCGGGCCGGCGGCCGGGCGGAACCTCGCCGTGCTCGGCCGCGACGCCGAGGCGACCCGCCTGCTGGTCACCGCCGCGCGCAGCACCGCCGCGCACCACGCGTCCGCCCGGTTCGTGCT
>JBARAE010000229.1:0-8417 GCA_049791715.1 Micromonospora sp. | reverse complement strand
AGCATGGTCAGGTCCATGGCGTCCCCCGCCACCCGGCTGAACGTCCAGCGACCGGGGTGGCGGGCGCGCAGCAGGCCGGCGGCGGGCTCCAGCTCGCGCAGCCCGACCGCGGGCAGCACGGCGCGGGCGTCGGGTGAGTCGTCCAGCCCGGTGAGCCGCGCCACGATCTCCGGCGCGGCGAGCGCGCCCGCCCCGAGGGCCAGGCTGACCAGCCCGAGGGTGCGGGGCAGCAGCGTCCCCCGCCCCGATCCGTCCAGTTCGGGCAGCACCACCCCGTCGACTCTGTCCACGTCCGCGCCTCTTTCGCGTCGCCCCTGAACCGCCGGTGTCGGCGGCCTGCGGTGATCCCGCCACGGTGACGCTATGCCCGCGAATCGGCCCATGAACCCCGAATCGACGTGATCCACCGGGATGACCTCGATCCGGCGGTTGTCGGATGATCCTGGGCACCGCCGGACCGGGGCGAGGCGTCACCGGAGCAGAGACGACGCCGACTGTCAGAGGGCCACGATGGCGGCCGTCTCCGGGGGCAGCTCGACGCCGTCGCGCATCACCGTCACCCCGGTGCCGGTGGCCAGCAGGACGGTCCGCACCACCCCGGGCAGATTGATCCGCTGCGGCTTGGCCGCCAGGTTCGCCACCACCAGGCAGCCTCCTCGGCGCATCAGCAGGAACTGGTCGCCGTGCCGGACGTCGACCGCGCTCAGCCTCGGGTCGGACAGGTCGGGGCGGCTCTTGCGCAGCGCGATCAGCCGCCGGTAGAAGTCGTACATCTCGCGGTGCTCGGGCTTGTCCAACTCCGCCCAGTCCAGCCGGGAGCGGACGAAGGTCTGTGGGTCCTGCGGGTCGGGCACCGCCCCCTCCGGCCAGCCGTGCGCGGCGAACTCCCGCCGCCGGCCGGTGGCCACCGCGGTCGCCAGCTCCGGCTCAGGGTGGCTGGTGAAGAACTGCCAGGGGGTGCTGGCCGCCCACTCCTCCCCCATGAAGAGCATCGGGGTGAACGGCGCGGTCATCAGCAGGGTGGCGCCGACCCGCAGCAGCGCCGGGGAGAGCGTGGCGGAGATCCGGTCACCGGTGGCCCGGTTCCCGATCTGGTCGTGGTTCTGCAGGTACGCCACGAACCGGTGCCCCGGGGTGCGCTGCCGGTCCACGGGGCGGCCGTGGCTGCGGTTGCGGAAGCTCGACCAGGTCCCGGCGTGGAAGAACGCGGCGGTCAGCACGTCGGCCAGGCACTCCAGCGAGCCGAAGTCGCCATAGTAGCCCTGCCGCTCCCCGGTGAGCAGGGTGTGCAGCGCGTGGTGGGCGTCGTCGTTCCACTGGGCGTGCAGGCCGTACCCGCCCGCCTCGCGTGGGGTGATCAGTTTCGGGTCGTTCAGATCGGACTCGGCGATCAGCGACAGCGGCCGACCGAGGTGGGTGGACAGCGCCTCCACCTCGACCGCCATCTCCTCCAGCAGGTGGGTGGCCCGGGAATCCGGCATGGCGTGCACCGCGTCCAGCCGCAGCCCGTCGACGTGGTAGTCGCGCAGCCACATCAGCACGCTGTCGATGATGTAGCGCCGGACCCCGTCCGAGTGGGGCCCGTCGAGGTTGACCGTCCGGCCCCACGGGTTGCTCTGCTCGCTGAGGTACGGCGCGAACATCGGCGCGTAGGCCCCGGAGGGCCCGAAATGGTTGTAGACGACGTCGAGGATCACCCCCAGCCCCTTGGCGTGGGCGGCGTCGACCAGACGCTTGAGCCCGTCGGGCCCGCCGTACGGCTGGTGCGGGGCGTACCAGCAGACCCCATCGTAGCCCCAGTTGTGCTCGCCGTTGAAGGCGTTGACCGGGAGCAGCTCGATCAGGTCCACGCCCAGCTCGACGAGGTGGTCGAGCCGGCCGATGGCGGCGTCGAAGGTGCCCTCCGGGGTGAAGGTGCCGACGTGCAGCTCGTAGAGGACGCCGCCGGGCAGCTGCCGGCCCGTCCAGCCCTGGTCGGTCCAGCCGAAGGCGCTCTGGTCGTAGAGGCGACTCGGCCCGTGCACTCCCTGGGGCTGCCACGCCGAGCGGGGGTCGGGCAGGGCCTGCTCGTCGTCGTCGAGCAGGAACGCGTAGTCGGTGCACGGCCCGGCGCCGGGCACCTCGACCCGCCACCAGCCGTTGGGGCCCGAGCGCATCTCGTGGTCGGCCACGCCGGGCAGGCGCAGCCGGACCCGGGCGGCGTCGGGCGCCCACACCCTGAATTCGGTCATGCGGCAGCCTCCACGGTGTCGGTGGGAGCCAGCAGGGCGACGGGATAGGAGTTCAGCACATCGTGCATGAGCAGCTCAGCGCCACTGTAGACCCGGCCGGTGAACAAGTCAGTCACCCGATGAACAGAAAGTGACAACGTCGTGTCCCGCCAGCCGCCGGCGCGGGCGAGGCCGAGCGGGAGCCGGGTGGCCACCGCGACCGCGCCGCCCCGGTCGAAGGCGACCACGTGCGCGCCGGCCGGGCCGTGCGCCGGCACCGGACGGTAGCCGGTGAACAGCTCGGGATGGTCCCGGCGCAACCGCAGCGTCCGGGAGACCACCAGCAGCTTCGCCGTGCCGTCCGCGGACACTTCCGGCCGCCAGCCACCGTCGAGCCGGGCCAGCAGGTCCCGGCGTACGGTGAAGTCGACGGGACGGCGGTTGTCGGGGTCGACCAGGGAGTTCTCCCACAACTCGGTGCCCTGGTAGGTGTCCGGGATGCCGGGCATGGCGAGCTGGACCAGCTTCTGCCCCAGCGAGTTGGACCAGCCCGCCGGGGTGATCGCGGCGGCGAAGGCGGTGACCTCGGCGTGCAGGTCCGGGTCGTCGTACATCCGGTCGACCAGGGCGTGCAGCTCGCGTTCGAAGGCGAGGTCGGGGTCGGCCCAGCTCGTGGAGACCGACGCCTCGCGGGCGGCCTTCTCGACGTACGCGTGCAGTCGCTCCCGCTCGATCGGCCAGGCGCCGACGGCGGTCTGCCAGACCAGGTGGGCGAACGCGGGGTCGGGCAGGGGCGCCCGACGCATCCAGTCGGTGACTTGGTCGGCCCAGCGGTCCGGCAGCTCGGAGAGGACGGCGAGCCGGGCGCGGACGTCTTCGCCGCGCTTGGTGTCGTGGGTGGAGAGGGTGGTCATGCTGGCCGGCCAGCGAACCTCCCGGGCGGTGGCGAACCGGTGGAACTCCGCCGGCGGTACGCCGAAGTGGGCGGGGCCGCCGCCGACCTCGTTGAGGGCGACGAACCGGCTCCACCGGTAGTAGGCGGTGTCCTCCACGCCCTTGGCCATCACCGCGCCGGTGAACTGCGGGAAGCGGGCGGCCAGCTCGTGCTCCGGGTCGCGCAGCCGGGCGGTGACCGCGTCCAGGGTGGCGGCGAGGTCGGGACGACGCCGCCCGGCCTCGGCCCGGGCGGCGGCCAGGTGCCGGGCGCCCTCCGGCGGGTAGCCGCGGTAGACGGGGAAGCAGGCGACCAGTTCGGCGAGGGCGTCCCGGGTGGCGGCGGGGTCCAGCTCGGGGACGAGGGCGGCGAGCCGGCTAAGCTCGGCGGCGAGCAGCCGGGTGGCGGCCTCCCACTTGGTGTCGTGGGTCAGGTTCGGCCACGAGGTGACGTGCCCGGTGAGTCGGGTGTCCAGGGCGGTGAAGTCGCCCTCGGCGTCCGGGTCGATGAAGAGGCCACCGGCGGCGGCGAGCGCGTCGTAGCCGGTGGTGCCGTCGACCGGCCAGTCCGGCAGCTCCTCGCCGTACTCCAGGATCTTCTCCACCGTCAGCCACGCGTGGGGCGCCGCGGCCCGCAGGCGCGCCAGGTAGCCGGCGGGGTCGCGCAGCCCGTCCGGGTGGTCGACCCGGATGCCGTCCACCTCGCCCGCGTCGGCCCAGCGCAGGATCTCGGCGTGGGTGGCGGCGAAGACCTCCGGGTCCTCCACCCGCAGACCGGCCAGATCGGACACCGCGAAGAACCGCCGGTACGTCAGCTCGGCGTCGCCGCGTCGCCAGTTGATCAGCTCGTAGTGCTGCCGGTCGTGCACCTCGCGCGGGGTGCCCGCGCCGGTGCCGTCGGCGATCGGGAACCGGTGCTCGTGGTAGCGCAGCTCCCCGTCGACCACCTTGAGGTCGTCCAGCGCGTGCGGGCTGTCGGCGAGCACGGGCAGCAGCAGCGGACCCCGGTCCCAGTCGATGTCGAACCAGGTCGCGTACGCCGACGCCCGCCCCCGGCGCAGCACGTCCCACCAGGCCGGGTTCGCCGCCGGCTGGGCCACCCCGGCGTGGTTGGGGACGATGTCCACGACCAGGCCCAGCCCGGCGGCCCGCAACGCGCGGAGGAGCCGCTGCCGGCCGGCCTCGCCGCCGAGTTCCGGGTTGACCGCCCGGTGGTCCACCACGTCGTAGCCGTGCGCCGAGCCGGGGGTGGCGGTGAGCAGGGGCGCGCTGTACAGGTGGGTGACGCCGAGGTCGGCGAGGTAACCGGTGAGCCCGGCGGTGGCGTCCAGGTCGAAACCGGGCCGGATCTGCACGCGGTACGTCGACCCGACCCGCGTCGTCGGTGCCGCCGTCACGTCGGGTCGGGGGGTGTCGGGCATGCTCAGACCGTCCTCTCCAGGACCAGCAGCGAGCGGTCGGGCACGCAGATGGTGCCGGCCGCCTCGACCGTCGTCGTCTTGTCCGGGTCCGGTTCCGCGGTGCTGATCACCAGCTCCCAGCGCTGCCCGAACTCCTCGCCGGGCAGGGTGAAGTCCAGCGGCGCGTCGTGGGCGTTGAACAGGAGCAGGAACGAGTTGTCGCGGTGCCGCTGGCCGTACTGGCCGCGCTCCGGGATGCCGTCGCCGTTGACGAAGAGCGCGACCGAGCGGCCGAAGTCGTTGCCCCAGTCCTCGCCGGTCATCTCCCGACCGTCGGGGGTGTACCAGGCGAGGTCCGGCAGGGCGGTGCCGGCGGCCCGGCCGCCCACCGGCAGGCCGGTGAAGAACCGGCGGCGGCGGAACACCTGGTGCCGGTTGCGGAAGTCGGTGAGCCGGCGGACGAACCCGAGCAGGTCCTCGTCTGCGTGCTCCCAGTCGACCCAGGCCAGCTCGCTGTCCTGGCAGTACGCGTTGTTGTTGCCGTGCTGGGTGCGGCCCAGCTCGTCGCCGTGCCCGATCATCGGCACGCCCTGGGAGAGGATCAGGGTGGCCAGGAAGTTCCGCCGCTGCCGGGCCCGCAGGGCCAGCACGTCCTGGTCGTCGGTGTCCCCCTCGACGCCGCAGTTCCAGGACCGGTTGTGGCTCTCCCCGTCCCGGTTCTCCTCCCCGTTGGCCTCGTTGTGCTTGTCGTTGTACGACACCAGGTCGTTGAGGGTGAACCCGTCGTGGCAGGTGACGAAGTTGATGCTGTGGAACGGGCGGCGCCCGTCGTCCTGGTAGAGGTCGGCGGAGCCGGAGATCCGCGAGGCGAACTCGGCCAGGGTGGCCGGCTCGCCGCGCCAGAAGTCCCGGACAGTGTCCCGGTACTTCCCGTTCCACTCGGTCCACTGCGGCGGGAAGTTGCCGACCTGGTAGCCACCCGGGCCGACGTCCCACGGCTCGGCGATCAGCTTGACCTGACTGACCACCGGGTCCTGCTGGACCACCTCGAAGAACGTGGAGAGGCGGTCCACCTCGTAGAACTCTCGGGCCAGGGTGGCGGCGAGGTCGAAACGGAAGCCGTCGACGTGCATCTCGGTCACCCAGTACCGCAGCGAATCCATGATCAGCTGGAGCGAGTGGGGGTTGCGCACGTTGAGACTGTTGCCGGTGCCGGTGTAGTCGACGAAGTAGCGCCGGTCGGACTCGGAGAGCCGGTAGTAGCTGGCGTTGTCGACGCCCTTGAAGCTCAGCGTCGGGCCGAGGTGGTTGCCCTCTGCGGTGTGGTTGTAGACCACGTCGAGGATGACCTCGATGCCGGCGGCGTGCAGCGCCCGGACCATGCCGCGGAACTCCTGCACCTGCTGGCCGAGGCGGCCCAGCGCGGAGTAGCCGTGGTGCGGGGCGAAGAAGCCGATGGTGTTGTAGCCCCAGTAGTTGCGCAGCCCCATGTCGACGAGCCGGTGGTCGTGCACGAACTCGTGCACCGGCATGAGCTCGACCGCGGTGACGCCGAGCCGCTTGAAGTAGTCGATCATCACAGGGGACGCGATGGCGGCGTACGTGCCGCGCAGCTCCGGCGGGATGTGCGGGTGCCGCATGGTCAGCCCGCGGACATGGGCCTCGTAGATCACGGAGTGGTGGTACGGGGTGCGCGGTGGCTTGTCGTTGCCCCAGTCGAAGTAGGGGTTCACCACCACCGACTTCGGCATGAACGGCGCCGAGTCGGTCTCCGACATCCGGTCCGGGTGGCCCAGGTCGTAGTCGTAGACCGCCGGGTCCCAGGCGACTTCCCCGTCGACCGCCTTGGCGTACGGGTCGAGCAGCAGCTTGTGCGGGTTGCAGTGCAGCCCGTTGGCCGGGTCGTACGGGCCGTGGATCCGGTACCCGTAGCGCTGACCGGGCTCGATGCCGGGGATGTAGGCGTGCCAGACGTACGCGTCGACCTCCCGCAGCTCGACGCGCCGCTCGGCGCCGGTGTCCCACTCGTCGAACAGGCAGAGCTCGACCCGCTCCGCCACCTCGGAAAAGATCGCGAAGTTGGTGCCCATTCCGTCGTAGGTGGCGCCGAGGGGGTACCGCTCACCGGGCCAGACCTGCATGTCGCTCCTCAGAAAGGCACAAGATCATCTGCGTACCGGCCGGGCGGGCCGCCGACGCGCACGCCGCTAGTGCCCACAGTTCGGCCGGCCAATCCCGCCGAACGGATCACTCCCGGTATCCACCCGTCTGATGCCGACCGGGTCCGCTCGGGTGTCTTCCGTCACGATATGCCTTTTGCGGGTGCGCGGGACCGGACCATGCCCTTTCCTGGGTACGGGCGCGCGGGCGTGCCCACCCGGCCTCTCGGCCTCCCCCTTTCCTGTACGCCGCCACCGTCGCCGGCGCGCTCCTTCGTGCATGGACGGAGATTGATGTGACCACGCTGCGGGTCGGCGAGCAGTCCGCCACCGCTCCGGACCGGATCCACCGGCCCACCCTCACCTCCCGGCCCCAGATCCCGCAGCAACCCGCCGCGGACGTGCCGCCCGCCACCCGCCGCATCCTGATGCTGTCGTGGGAGTACCCGCCGGTGCTCGTCGGCGGGCTCGGCCGCCACGTGCACGCCCTCTCCGTCGCGCTGGCCGCCGCCGGCCACGAGGTCACCGTGGTCACTCGGCACGCGGAGGGCGCGCCGCTGGAGGAGTACGCCGACGGCGTCCGGATCGTCCGGGCGGCCGAGGACCCGGTCACCTTCCCGCTCGCCACCACCTCGCTGCTGGCCTGGACGATGGCCTTCAACCACACGCTCACCCGGGCCGCGCTGCGCGCCGCCGAGTCCGGCTCGTACGACGTGATCCACGCGCACGACTGGCTCGTCGCGCACACCGCCATGACGCTCCGGGAGCACCTGGACGTGCCGCTGGTCAGCACCATCCACGCCACCGAGGCGGGCCGGCACCAGGGCTGGCTCCCGGAGGAGATGAACCGGACCATCCACGGCGTGGAGCAGTGGCTCAGCGCCGAGTCGGGCCGCGTGATCGTCTGCTCCGGCTACATGCGCGACGAGGTGACCGCGCTCTTCGGGGTGCCGGCCGCCCGGGTCGACGTCGTGCCCAACGGCGTGGAGCCGCACCGGTGGCGGGCGCCGATCGCCGCGGTCGCCTCCGCCCGGGCCCGGTTCGCCGGGGACGGCCCGCTGGTCACCTTCGCCGGCCGGCTCGTCTACGAGAAGGGCGTGCAGCACCTCCTCGCCGGGCTGCCCGGGCTGCGGGAGCGACACCCCGGCCTGCGCGCGGTGATCGTCGGCGACGGTCCGTACCGGGAGGCGCTGGAGGCCGAGGTGCACCGGCTCGGCCTCGGGGCGGCGGTGAGCATGCCCGGCTTCCTCGGCGGCGCCGACCTGCCCGCGGTGATGGCCGCCTCGGACTGCTTCGCGGTGCCGAGCATCTACGAGCCCTTCGGCATGGTGGCCCTGGAAGGGGCCGCGGCCGGCGCGCCCCTGGCGGTGGCGCGCACCGGCGGGCTCGCCGAGATCGTGGAGCCGGGGGTCACCGGGATGACCTTCGCCCCGCAGGACCCGGAGGGGCTCACCGAGGCGGTGCACGCGCTGCTGTCCGACCGGGAGCAAGCCCGGAGGCTGGCCCGCCGGGCCCGCGCCATGGTCCACGAGCAGTACGGCTGGTCGGCGATCGCCGCCCGCACCGCGGCCACCTACGCCGCCGCCATCGCCCGGGACGCCGCCTTCACCGCCGAGCGGGCCGAGCAGCGGATGAGTCTCGGCCGCGCGCTGCCCCCGATGCCGGAGGGCAACCTGCTCGCCGCCGCCGGCCTGCGCTGACGCGTACGTGAAAAG
>JBARAE010000228.1:0-3317 GCA_049791715.1 Micromonospora sp. | reverse complement strand
GCCGAGCTGGGCCGACTCACCACGGAGGACTACGTGACCCTCTCGCCGGTCTTCCCCACCCCCAGCAAACCGGGGTACGGCCCGCCGCTGGGCGTCGACGGCCTCGCCGGACTGGTCCGGCTCATCCCGGTCCCGGTGCTGGCGCTCGGCGGGATCTCCACACCGGCCCAGGTGACCGCCGCCCTGCGGGCCGGAGCCGCCGGGGTGGCCGTGCTCGGGGCGGTGATGCGCGCCGGGGACCCGGCGGAGGCGGTCGCCGCCCTGCTGCGCGGCTGCGCCACGGGAGCCACCCGATGACCCCGCCCGTGCTGCTCACCATCGCCGGCTCCGACTCCGGCGGCGGAGCCGGCATCCAGGCCGACCTGAAGGTCTTCGCCGCCCTCGGCGCGTACGGCACCAGCGTCGTCACCGCGGTCACCGCACAGAACACCAGAGGCGTCGACGCCGTCCTGCCGCTGCCACCCCGTACGGTCACCGAGCAGCTCGACAGCGTGCTGGGCGACTTCCGGGTCCGGGCGGTGAAGACCGGCATGCTCGGCACGCCGGCCATTGCCGACGCCGTGGCCCAGGCGGCGAAGGCCGGACGGCTGCCGCACCTGGTCGTCGACCCGGTACTGGTCGCCACCAGCGGGCACCGCCTCGGTGTGGCGGGCGCGGTGGAGCGGCTGCTGCCGTACGCGGAGGTGGCGACGCCGAACTGCGCGGAGGCCGCCGCCCTCACCGGGCGCCCGGTGACCACGGTCGAGGAGATGGTCGCCGCCGCCGAGGCGCTCGCCGCGGGCGGGCCGGCGCACGTGGTGGTGACCGGCGGCGACGTGGACGCGGACGGCGAATCCGTGGACGTGCTGCACGGCGGCGGAACCACCACGCTGCTGCGCGCGCCCCGGGTGGACACCCGGCACAACCACGGCACCGGCTGTTCGTTCTCGGCGGCGGTGGCCGTACGGCTGGCGGCGGGCGACCCGATGCCGGTCGCCGTCGCCGCCGCGAAGGAGTACGTCACCCGCGCGCTGACCGGCGCGCGGGACTGGGAGCTGGGCGCGGGACGCGGCCCGCTGGACCACTTCGGCTGGTCCGGTTGATCACCAGGGAGGCTGTCATGCAGGCACGTCGCAAGGTCTACGTCGAGGGGTCGCGGCCGGACGTCCGGGTGCCGTTCGCCGAGGTGGAGCTGACCGGGGACAACCCGCCGCTCCGGCTCTACGACACCTCCGGCCCGGGCTCCGACCCGGAGGTGGGGCTGCCGCCGCTGCGGGGACCGTGGATCGCGTCGCGGGGCGACGTCGCGCCGAGCAGGGGCGCCGGCACCCCGCTGGCCGGCGCCGACGGGAAGCGTCCCACCCAGCTCGCGTACGCCCGCGCCGGCGTGGTCACCCCGGAGATGGAGTTCGTGGCGATCCGGGAGGGCGTGGCCCCCGAGTTCGTCCGGGACGAGATCGCGGCCGGGCGGGCCGTGCTGCCCCTGAACGTCAACCATCCGGAATGCGAGCCGGCCATCATCGGGAAGGCGTTCCTGGTGAAGGTGAACGCCAACATCGGCACCTCGGCGGTCACCTCGTCCGTCGCCGAGGAGGTGGAGAAGCTCACCTGGGCGACCCGGTGGGGCGCCGACACGGTGATGGACCTGTCCACGGGGAAGCGGATCCACGAGACCCGCGAGGCGATCGTCCGGAACTCGCCGGTGCCGATCGGCACCGTGCCGATCTACCAGGCGTTGGAGAAGGTCGGCGGCGACCCGGTGAAGCTGAGCTGGGAGGTGTTCCGGGACACCGTCGTCGAGCAGGCCGAGCAGGGCGTCGACTACATGACCGTGCACGCCGGGGTGCTGCTGCCGTACGTGCCGCTGGCCGTGGACCGGGTCACCGGGATCGTCTCCCGGGGCGGGTCCATCATGGCCGCCTGGTGCCTGGCCCACCACGAGGAGAACTTCCTCTACACCAACTTCCGGGAGCTGTGCTCGCTGCTCGCGACGTACGACGTGACCTTCTCCCTCGGCGACGGGCTGCGGCCGGGTTCGATCGCCGACGCCAACGACGAGGCGCAGTTCGCCGAGCTGCGTACCCTCGGCGAGCTGACGAAGATCGCCTGGGAGTACGACGTGCAGGTGATGATCGAGGGCCCCGGCCACGTGCCCATGCACAAGATCAAGGAGAACGTGGACCTCCAGCAGGAGTGGTGCCACGAGGCCCCGTTCTACACGCTCGGCCCGCTGACCACGGACATCGCTCCGGCGTACGACCACATCACCTCCGCCATCGGCGCGGCGATGATCGGCATGTTCGGCACCGCGATGCTCTGCTACGTCACCCCGAAGGAGCATCTCGGGCTGCCCGACCGGGACGATGTGAAGGCGGGCGTGATCGCGTACAAGATCGCGGCACACGCGGCCGACCTGGCCAAGGGGCACCCCGGGGCGCAGGCGTGGGACGACGCCCTCTCCAAGGCCCGGTTCGAGTTCCGCTGGGAGGACCAGTTCAACCTCTCGCTGGACCCGGACACCGCGCGGTCGTACCACGACGCGACGCTCCCGGCCGAGCCGGCGAAGACCGCCCACTTCTGCTCGATGTGCGGGCCGAAGTTCTGCTCGATGAAGATCACGCAGGAGTTGAAGGACTACGCCGCCCGGGGCATGAAGGACAAGTCCGAGGAGTTCGTCTCCTCCGGTGGCCGGGTCTACCTGCCCCTGTCCTGAACGGGCCGGGCCGGGTCGGGATCGGCCCGGCCCGGTCAGTCCCGGTGGTGCCGCCCGGTATGCAGGGGACGCCCCTCCGGATCCGTCTCCGCCGGGCGGCCCAGCCCGGTGACCCAGTCGACGTACTCCTCGTCGCGCGCCGGTACCGGCTCCGGCTCGTGGTCGGTCCGATCCGTCGTGGTCTCCTCGTCGCCCCGGCCGCGGTTGCGCCGGAACAGGCCACGCCGGGCCCGGGACTTACCGCTACCCGTCTCCTCGCCGTCGGCGTCCCCGGCCGGGTTGGGGCCGCTCGCGTCCGGTGCGGCCTGGTCGGAGTGACGCGAACCGGCGCCCACCAGGCCGGCCGGGTCGACGGCGGGACGGTCCGGCCCGCGGGTGTCCCCACCCGACGGGCGGCCCAGGTCCGGCACCGCGAGGTGCCGGGGACGCGCCGCGGAACCGGCCGTGGCGGCGGTGGGCGCGATGTACGGCGGCAGGCCACCGACCGTCCCGGTGCCGGTTCCTTCCCCGACGGGCATCGGCGGGTTCGTGGTGGACGGGTCGGTGGCGGGCGGAAGGACGTCCGCCGCGGGCGAGGCGGTGTCGGCCGGTTCGGGAGTGGCGGTGCCGCGGCGGGTCGGGGCGG
>JBARAE010000227.1:0-2089 GCA_049791715.1 Micromonospora sp. | reverse complement strand
GCGGGCCGGTCGCCATAGCGCCGGTCGTCGCGCCCCTCGCGGTCCCCGAAGCGGCGCTCACCCGCCGGGCGGCCGTAACGCTGCTCGCCGCGACCGTCCCGGTCGAAGGAGCCGCGACCGTCCCGGTTGAACGAGCCCCGGCCGTCCCGGTCGAACGAGCCGCGACCGTCCCGGTTGAACGAGCCCCGGCCGTCCCGGTCGAACGAGCTGCGACCGTCCCGGTGGAACGAGCCGCGCCCGTCCCGGTCACCGAAGCGACGCGGGCCGGACGGGCGGTCGCCGTACCGGCGCTGCTCCTGCGGCTCCTCGCGGACCGGGACCCCGCTGGGCTCCCGCGCGCCGGTCAGCTCGGCCAGCGCCGGGTCGCCCGCGCGTACCCGAGTCTCCGCCGGGTCGACGCCGGCCTTCTCCAGCATGGCCAGGGTCGTCCGGCGCTGCTTCGGCAGCACCAGGGTCGCGACCGCGCCCGACTCGCCGGCCCGGGCGGTACGCCCCGCGCGGTGCAGGTAGTCCTTCGGGTCCTTCGGCGGGTCGATGTGCAGCACCAGGGAGACCCCGTCGACGTGGATGCCCCGGGCCGCCACGTCGGTGGCGACCAGCACGTTCATCCGGCCCTCGCGGAACTCGGCCAGGGTCTTGGTGCGCATCCGCTGGGTCTTGCCGCCGTGCAGCCCGCCGGCGCGTACGCCCACCGCGGCGAGCTGCTCGACGAGCCGGTCGACCCCGAGCTGGGTACGGGCGAAGAGCATGGTCCGGCCCGAGCGGGCCGCGATCGAGGCCGCCACCGCGAACTTGTCGTGCGGCGGGATCAGCAGCAGGTGGTGGTCCATGGTGGAGACCGAGGCGGTGGACGGTGCGGTCGAGTGGGTGACCGGGTCGGTCATGAACCGCTTGACCAGCGAGTCGACGTCACCGTCCAGGGTGGCCGAGAAGAGCAGCCGCTGGGCGTCCGCGGGGGTCTTCGCCAGCAGCTGGGTGACCTCGGGCAGGAAGCCCATGTCGGCCATCTGGTCAGCCTCGTCGAGCACGGTGACCTCGACGTCGTCCAGCTTGCAGACGCCGCGCTCGATCAGGTCGCCGAGCCGGCCCGGAGTGGCGACGATGATCTCCACGCCCCGGCGGAGCGCGTCGATCTGCCGGTCGTACGGCACGCCGCCCACGGCGGTCTTGAGGAAGATCCCGACGGCCTTGCCGAGCGGCATCAGCGCGTCGTTGACCTGCATGGCAAGTTCCCGGGTGGGGACCAGCACCAGGGCGCGCGGGTGCAGCGGGCGGGCCCGGTTACGGTCCGCGAGCCGGGCGATCACCGGCAGGCCGAAGGCGAGGGTCTTGCCGGAGCCGGTCTGGCCGCGGCCGAGCACGTCCCGGCCGGCGAGGGCGTCCGGCACGGTGGCGCGCTGGATCTCGAACGGGGTGGTGATGCCCTGCCGGGCGAGCGCGGTCACCAGCGGCCGGGGCAGCCCCAGCGCGGCGAAGTCGGGAGTGTCGACGGCGGGGGTGTGCTCCACCGCGGTGTCGGATACGGAACGGGACGTGCCGGGGTCAGCGAAGGTGGTCAAGAAATACCTCTCGAGCGGGGCGCATCTTCGCGATGGCCCGCCGCGGCTCGATGCCGCCGAATCGCCCGCAAGATCGCCCATGGGCGCGTCACAGGCGCGCCGGGTCAGTGATCCTCACCAGTGTACGGCGGCACGGCGAACCCGCCACCGCGCCGCGATGCCGTAGTGGGCGGGCTCACCCCCCGCTCCCGCCGGCCGGTCACTTGGTCAGCAGGTTGCCGGTCAGTCCGCTCATCGCGTCGTCGGCGAGCAGCACCACGACCACGCTGATCGCGACCAGCAGGCCCAGGGCGGCGGCCAGCACGATCACCACCCGGGTGGTGCTGGACCGGGTGGCCCGGCTGTCCTCCGCCCAGCCCTGGGCCAGGATGTGTCCGGTCAGCGAGCCGGTGTTCTCCGCCGGGTTGCCGGGGAGCGACACCGTGGTGAAGCCGGGCCCGTCGGTGCCGCCGTACGCGACGCTGGCCAGGTCGGGGCCGCCCTGGTAGGGCGCTGCGGCGGGCCGCCCGCCGGCCGGTACTCCGCCGAGC
>JBARAE010000226.1:0-23639 GCA_049791715.1 Micromonospora sp. | reverse complement strand
TGAGCAGGCGTCAGCCCGGTGAACGGGAAGATCCACTCGGCGCGCGCTGCGGAGATCACCTGCACCCACGGATCCTCGTTGATCATCCTCAACAGACAGCCACCGGGGTTACGAGACGTCCCTTAGGAAGGCAGTTGCGCTGCAAGCAGCAATGGCGCTATGAGCAGCGAAAGCCCTTGCTGCCCGCCATCTACGATCCTTGATCGTTCCATACATGGCCCGGATCTTGGCCCGCTACGCTGTGTGACGGGCCAGTGCAGTGCTCGGGCCGGCACTATCGTGACGCGATGACGACCGACAGGTGGGCTCAGTGGCTGTTGACGCGCCGAGACGGCGGCGACGCCACCCTGCGCGCCCGGTACGCCTCAGACCTGGCGTGGTTCCGCGAGGGCGTCCTCGAACGAGCCGACCTGAAACGCGATGACGTCCTCCTCGACGTCGGATGCGGGACTGGACTCATTGGGTTCGGTGCGCTCGACCGTCTCGGCCCGGACGGCCGTGTCATCTTCAGCGACGTGTCGCAGAACCTGCTCGACCAGTGCCGGCAGATCGCCGACGGCGATGAGCGGTGCAGCTTCGTACAGGCGCCGGCCGAGGGCCTTGCCGGCGTTGCGGATGCCTCCGTCGACGTCGTCACCACCCGGTCGGTGCTCATCTACTCCGACCGCAAAGCCACCGCGTTCGCAGAGTTCTTCCGGGTGCTACGGCCAGGCGGAAGGCTCTCCCTCTTCGAGCCCATCAACCGCTTCGTGCTGCAGCACCGCCCCGACGATCTGTTCGGCTTGGGCGGCTCGCCGGTCGACGACCTGGTGGCCAAGGTCCGCGACGTGTACCGGGCCCGTACCGAAGCGGCCGAGCGGCCAATGGCCGACTTTGACGAGCGCGACCTCATCGCCTGGGCGGAGGCTTCGGGGTTCGAGGCGGTGGAGCTGGACTACCGCGCCCAGCTCGACGCACCCGCCGAGCCGATCAGCGACTGGGAGGCGCTCAAGCGGGTGGCCCCCAACCCCCTCGTCCCGACGTATGGCGAAGCGATCACCGCCGCGCTGACCAACGACGAGTGCGAGCGCCTCGACGCGCACATGACTGCCCTGGCTGCGGCCGGAACGCCGACGCGCCGCACGGCGGCCATAGCGTTCCTACGCGCGCTGCGGCCCTGACGTGAGCGGACGGACGAACTGTTCACTGCTCGGTCGAGAAGGTGTCACGACCGTGCAACAAGCGCCGCATCCCTCGCCGGGCGAGACAGGCCATGATGCGACTGCCGGAAGAGACCGCCGCCTGTGATGGTCGCGCCCTCGCCGCCTCGGCGCCGCCGCTTGAACATACAGAGCGAGCGCCGCCACTCGGAGCGGATGGCCCTTGCTGGGTCTCGACCGCCAACCTGCGCGACAAGCTCCGCCGCCCGCACGCATAACGCACCGGTCGGGAGCGGGCGACATCTGCTCAGTGATCTCAGGCAGATCCGCGAATCGCGGAGGCGGTCTTGGTCGCCGACACCTTGCGCCAGTTTTCGCTGAGGCAACAGGCGTAGCCCCAGCCGATCGGCACCACAGACGGGAACCGATGGGAGGAGTACGCGAATCAGCAGTATCTGCAAGTTTCAGATGACCACGAACGTGAGAGCCACATGCGGGACAAGTCGGCCGGCTAGAGCGGGGCGTATCCAAGGAATTGCGCACTGTAGTCGATGTCTTTGACCCGCGCTGTCCCGACCGAATCGGCCTTGATTGCCGATGCAGCGCGTTCGACTCTGCTTGCGAGAGGCGGCTCGCGAGGCCTGCCAGCACGCGCGAACCGCCGCTCACGTCCTGTTCCCAAAGGCCGCCCCGGCGAAGCAGCCCGTGATCAGCGTGGCCGTTCGATCCCGCACATTCGCCGCGCCGATGCGGGTAGGGACAGCCCTCCGCGGCTGCCCACCCGGTGTCGACCGTCGTCGGCCGGGCGGACGACGAGCATCCTCTGCTCAGCTCGGATGTCAAGGCGGCGACCGGGCTCCCAGCGCAGCGCGTGCAGGAGCTGTTGCGCTGCCACCCGGCCGCCCTTCGAGGGCAGAGCCGCCGCCAGCAGCAGGTCGGGAGCATGAGTGGGTGGTGGCGAGATGACTCCGGCGGGTAGCGGGGGCATCGGCGCCGCGCACGGGCGCGCCCGGGCCGTACGGGCGGGAAGGGCGGCTGGGATGAGCGGGCGGACGAGATACTCGCTCTACGCGGGGGAAGCTTGTGTCATGACGGGACAACCTTATGAGGATCGATGCCCGCCTGGGGTGTTGCCGGAATTTTCGTTCACTGACGATGGGTGCTTGGAACGTTCGGTGTCGGTCGATGACGTGACGTCTCGGGACATCGACCGCCCGTCCGGCACGTGGTCCGCGATGCTCCCGATCTATCCCGCTGCTGCGTCGGGCCAGCCGAGGAGTCGGGCGCCGAGTACGGCGGCGTGGAGGGTGAATCGTTGGGTGGCTTCGTTGGGGTGGTAGCCGGTCAGGTGGTGGATGCGGTCGAGGCGGTAGGTGACGGCACGTACGGAGAGGTGCATCTGGCGGGCGGTGGCGGTGTGGTTGCCCTGGTTGTCGAAGAGCACGGTGAGGGTGTCCAGGTAGGGCTGGGCGCCGCCGCGGGCGGTGGTGAGCGGACCGAGGACGGTGGTGACCAGGTCGGTGATGGCGTCGCGGTCGCGCAGCAGGACGGGGAAGACCAGCAGGTCCGCGGCGTTGAGGACGGGTGCGGTGAAGCCGAGCTTGGCGGCGTGGTCGAGGGCGTTGCGGGCCTCGTCGAGCGAGGTGGCCAGGCCGTGTAGGCCGGGGTGGGGGCGCCCGACGGCCACCTGCCAGCCTTCGGCCCCGAGTTCGGCGAGCAGCAGGTGTGCCAGCTCCGCCCCGATGCCGCGTAGGCCCCCGGCGCTGATGCACACCAGGTCACCCTCGCGCAGGCTGGTGAGGGTGTTCCCTTCGCCGAACCGGGCGGCGAGGGCCGCGTCGACGCGGTGGATGAGGTCGGCGGTGAGGCGGGGCGTACGGGCGACCAGGACGGTGTGGGTGGCCGACAGGCGGATGCCGTAGCGGTGGGCGCGTTCGGCCAGGCTGCCGGGTTCGGCTCGGCCGGTGAGCAGGTCGTTGACGAATGCGGCCCGTTCGGTGTTGTGTCGAACCAGCTCGGCGCGGGTCTGGTCGAGGTAGCCGTCGAGGGCGGCGATCAGCACCGAATGTGCCGTGTCCAAGAGCGCCGCGGCGCGGGTGTGCACGGCCGCCACGGTGTCGGTGGATTCGACGGACCCCCTCCTCCAGAGGGCACTGGCAGCGGCGAGCACGCTGTCGACGAGGTCGTGTGGTTGCAGGTCCGCGTCGGCGGTGTGGGCGCCCAGCCGGGCGGCGGCGTCGCCTCGCTGGTCACCGTTCGGGGCGCGCAGGAGGTCTTCGCAGCCTTCGGCCAGCCAGGCGCGGTCGCTCCTGGGCTGTTCCATCTGGCCGTGGTGGTGGCCGCCCGAATGCTGCTGGCGGCCACCACGGTCTGCGTCAGACACCGATGTCGCGGCGATCGAACAGGAACACCCCGACGGCCGTGGTCACGGCGCCGACAGCCACGAGGGTGAGCAGTTGCGCCGGGTGCCAGCCGGTGTGCAGCGGGTCGGTGCCGATGAAGTAATGGAACGGCGAGAGCCAGCGCATCCACTGCCAGCCGTCGGACATGCCGCCGATGGCGTTGGCCATGTAGGTGGCGACGGCGAGCACACCGGTGATCGCCAGAACCGTGCCGCGTTTTCCGGTGGCCGCGCCGGTGAGGAACGCGATACCGGTGAAGCACCAGACCAGAGCGATCAGGCCGACTCCGGCTGCCGCGACGTTGGACAGGGGAATGTCCATGCCGACACGAGGGACAATGATCATCAGAAGGATCACCGGGATCGCCGCAACCAGACTGATGGCGGTGCCCGTGGCGGCGAGGCGCTGTCCAGCGAAGGCGGTACGGGACAGCGGGTTGGCCAGCAGCAGCTCCATGCCTCCGTCCTCCTCGGGCCGGGCAATCGTGCGGGCGGTCAACGTGATCGCGCACATGAGGACCAGCAGCGGCCCGATCAGGCTGAAGATCGTCGCCTGCAGGTAGCCGGCCGGCGAGACCATGTCGGCGATGCCGAGGAAGTCCAGCATTCCCTGGGGCAGCGCGTCCTGCTTCAGCTCCGCTGCTCCCTGAAACTGACTGTAGAAGGAGGTGTAGACGACGGTGAACAGGGCGACGCCGGCGGCCCAACCGATCAACGCGCGGCGGTCGTCGCGCCAGGTCTTACGCACCAGCGCGGGAAACATCGCCAACTCCTTCCGAGTGGTAGTAGAACGACAGGAACGTCTCTTCCAGGTCCGGCTCGGCCGACAGCACGTCCACGACGTCGTGCCGTGCCGCCGCCTTGATCAGCGGGTCCAGGCGGCCATCGACCGTGCACCGCAGCACCGGACCGGACACCACCACGTCACTGACCCCGGGCAACACGATGAACTCCGCCGGATCCACGGGATCATCGAAGTGGATCTCCACCGACCGGATGGCCCGCTTGCCGAGGGACTCCACCCGCTCGACCGCGGCCAGCCTACCGTCGCGAACGATGGCCACCCGGTCGGCGGTGTGCTGCACTTCGGCGAGGACGTGGCTGGACATGAACACGGTCTGGCCGGCGTCCCGGGCGTCGCGGACCATGGCCAGGAACTCCTGCTGCATGAGCGGGTCCAGGCCGCTGGTGGGCTCGTCCAGGATCAGCAGGGCCGGTTGGTGCATGAACGCCTGCACCAGGCCGACCTTCTGCTTGTTGCCCTTGCTCATGGTGCGTACCGGGCGGGACAGGTCCAGGTCGAGCCGCCCGGCGAGGTCGGTCACCTGCGACCAGGCCACGCCACCACGGGCCGCGCCGAAGAACCGCAGCAGGTCCTCGGCCTTCTCCCGGCCGGGAAACGCCAGTTCGCCGGGTAGGTAGCCGATCTGCCGGTGCAGGGCGGCCTTGTCCCGGCGCGGGTCGAGCCCGAGCACGGTCGCGCGGCCGCCGGTCGGTCGCAGGAAGTCCAGCAGCAGCCGAATGGTGGTGGTCTTCCCGGCACCGTTGGGACCGAGGAAGCCCATCACCTCCCCGGTGCGGACCTCCAGGGTGAGACCCTCGATGCCGCGGCGTTGGCCGTAGAACTTCGTCAAGTCCTCGGCGAGTACGGCGATGTCGCTTGTCATGCCTGACATCGTGGCGCTCACGCCCGTCGACCATCCAGGGCGGCACCCGGCCGAGATCGGGCAACATGTCCTGCCGACACCCGGCAATCACCACAGGTCGGCTGCTCCGCGCCGATGGGCCGAGCTGGTTCGTGCCTGCACAGCGACGAACTGCGATGCGACGGCCATGACCGATGGCCTGTTGCTACTCGCTGGTGGCGAAGCGTTCGACGTTGTCGACGGCGCCGACGACGAGAATGAGGTCGCGGTAGGCGAGGACGGTGTCCGGGGTGGCGTAGGTGAAGGTGTGCGGCCGGCCGCCTGGTAGGGCAGCCTGGGGTTTGACCGCCACGACTGTGACGCCCCACTTGCTGCGGACCCGGGCCTCCCGCAGGGATACGCCGACGATGTCGCGGGGTGGGGTGGTCTTGATGAGCGAAGTCGGCGTCGACTTCGCCGTAGTCGAGGATCCGTCCGGAGAGCAGGTGGGCGACCCGTTCGCCCATGTCGTGCTCGGGTGCGACGACGTGGTGGGCGCCGACGCGGGTGAGGGTGTGGCTGTGTTGGGCGCTGATCGCCTTGACCCAGATGTCGGGGATGCCGAGTTCGGACAAACAGGCTTGTGGTGAGGATGCTGGCCTGGATGTCGGTGCCGATGGCCACCACGGCGCGGTGGAATTCGGCGACGCCGAGTTGCCGCAGGGCTTCGATGTCGGCGGAGTCGGCGGTGATCACGTGCGGAAGCTGCCCGGAGAGGGCTTGCACGACTTTCGGGCGGTGGTCGATGCCGAGCACCTCGGTGCCGCGGTTGACCAGTTCCAGGGCCAGGGCGGTGCCGAATCGGCCCAGCCCGATCACCACGATGGTTCGGTGCGTGACTCAAGCCAACGATCGTCCTCTGGACGGCAACGACTGCTCGGTGCATCCCTCGGTGGCGGGACGACAGCTGAACTTCGCTGAAGCTCGACTCCCCCGACGTCCGTCACCCTGCCGCCATCACTCTTGGTGTCAATCTTGGAGGTGACCCTGCATTATCATGCCAGTTGTGTGCCAAGATCAGCGGACGAGTGACGCGGATTGGTCATACCGACCTCCCGTGGATGATGCCGGCACCATCGGGCACCTTGATGATCGAGGACGGGGCGCGGGATCCGGCTCCCGCTCCTGAGGATGCGTCGGCGCCCGTCGGGCTCGGCGCGCTCAAATCGCTTTACAGCTGCGGTTGACTTCGCGGACGCAGAAGAATGGCGGCATGGCGGGCGGGTCAGGGCTTGACGAGGATCCCTCGCTGCTCGACGTGGCGGAGGTCGCCGGTCGACTGCATACCGATCCGGCTCGCGGGCTGACGGCGGAGGAGGCAGCCGCTCGCCTGCGCCGGTGGGGGCCGAACGAGCTTGAGCCGAAGGAGCGGGTGCCCGCGTGGCGCAAGCTGCTGCGCCAGTTCGCCGACCCGGTGGTCTATCTGCTGATCGGTGCGGTGGTGGTCTCGCTGGTGGCGTGGGTGGTGGAGGGCAGCGTCGGCTTGCCGTTCGAGGCGCTGGTGATCGCGATCATCCTCATCGCGAACGCCGTGCTTGGGTTTGCGCAGGAGGCCAGGGCCGAGGCGGCGGTGGCGGCCCTGCAGCGCATGGCCGCGCCAACCTCGACCGTGCTGCGCGACGGCGCGGCGGCGGAAATTCCCGCCCGCGAACTGGTGCCCGGGGACGTGCTGATCCTGGCCGAAGGCGACGCGGTGAGCGCGGACGGCCGGCTCGTCGAGGCCGCCTCGCTGCAGGTGGCCGAGGCGGCGCTGACCGGCGAGAGCGAGCCCGTACTGAAACAGACCGACGCGCTGTCCGAGCCGGTCGGCGTCGCCGACCGGGCCGACATGGTCTTCAACGGCACGGCAGCCACCCGAGGTCGCGGGCGCGCGGTCGTGACCGCCACCGGCATGGCCACGGAGATGGGCCGGGTAGCCCAGCTGCTGGCCGAGACACGGGAGGCGCGCAGCCCGCTACAGCGTGAGGTCGCGCGCGTGGGTCGCCTCCTCGGTCAGGTCGTGATCGTGATCGCGCTGATCGTGGTGGCCGCCATCTTCGTCACCACGGACATCCGCCGTGCCGGTGATGTCGTGGATGTGCTCCTCGTCGGGGTGTCGCTCGCCGTCGCCGCCGTACCGGAAGGCCTGCCCGCCATCCTCTCCGTCGTACTCGCCCTCGGCGTCCAGCGGATGGCCAGGCACCGAGCGATCATCAAGCAGTTGTCGTCCGTCGAGACCCTCGGCTCGGCCTCCGTCATCTGCTCGGACAAGACCGGGACGCTTACCCGGAACGAAATGACGATCCGCCGAGTTGTCACCGCCTCCGGTGAGGCGGAATTGACCGGCACCGGATACACGCCGGACGGCGCGGCGCTCGTCAACGGACGGCCAGCCCAGGACGATCGCCTTTTGGACGAGATCCGGATTGTGCTCACCGGCGGCAGCCTGGCCAACGACGCGACCATAACGTGCCAGGACGGGGCGTGGGCGGTCCGCGGGGACCCGACCGACGTGGCATTCCTGGTGGCCGAGCGCAAGGTGCGCGAGCTGAGCACCGCACGCGACGAGCGGTTCCACCGCGTCGGCGAGGTCCCGTTCAGCTCGGAGCGCAAGCTGATGAGCAGCATCGAGGCCGACGCGCAACGCGACGGTCGACTCACGGTGATGACCAAGGGAGCGCCGGACGTACTCCTGGCCCGCTGCACCCGGGAGCGGGTGGCGGGACAGGTACGGCCCCTTACCGAGGAGCGCCGACGACAGATCCACGCCGCCGCCGAACGGCTGGCCGACCAGGCGCTACGCACACTCGCCGTCGCCTACCGGCCGCTCGACACGACGAAGCCTCCGGCCCCAGCGGAAACGCTGGAACAGGATCTGGTCCACGCGGGCCTGGTCGGGATGATCGACCCGCCCCGGCCCGAGGTCCGCGCCGCAATCGCCGAGACCCGTCAGGCGAGGGTACGGGTGGTCATGATCACCGGCGACCATCCCCGCACCGCAGCCCGCATCGCCGCCGAACTCGGCATCGTCGCCGACGACCAGCCCGCGGTCACCGGCACCGAACTGGCGGGCCTCGACGAGGAGGGCCTGCGGCGCGTCGTCCGGGAGCGGTCGGTATACGCCCGGGTGGCGCCGGAACAGAAGCTACGGCTCGTCGACGCCTTCCAAGCCAACGGCAACATCGTGGCCGTGACGGGCGACGGGGTGAACGACGCGCCCGCCCTGAAAACGGCCGACATCGGCATCGCCATGGGCCGTACGGGCACCGACGTCACCAAGGAAGCGGCGAACATGATCCTCGCCGACGACAACTTCGCCACGATAGTGCGGGCCGTCCGGGAAGGGCGCGGAATATTCGCCAACATCCGCGCCTTTCTCCGCTACCTGCTGTCCTCGAACATCGGCGAGGTACTCACGATGTTCCTCGGCGTCGTGCTGGGCGGTGTCATCGGCCTCGGCCAGGGCGAAGGCATCGCAGTACCACTGCTTGCGACGCACATCCTCTGGATCAACCTGCTCACCGACACCGGACCGGCGCTGGCCATGGGCGTCGACCCGCCACCCGGCGACATCATGCGCCGACCGCCGCGCCGGCTGAGCGACCGGGTCATCGACGCCGAGATGTGGCAGATGGTCGGCTTCGTCGGACTGATCATGGCGGTGGTGACCCTCCTGACCTTCGACAGCCAGCTGCCCGGCGGACTGATCGAAGGGTCCGCCGACCCGACCGAGGCCCGCGCAGCCGCCTTCACCACCTTGGTGCTGGCTCAGCTGTTCAACTGCTTCAACGCCCGCTCGGAACGGACGAGCGCCTTCCGCAACCTGTTCACCAACCCGCTGTTGTGGATAGCCATCACCGTCTCGGCGCTGCTTCAAGTGGCCGTCATCCACCTGCCCCTGCTCAACGAAGCCTTCGAGACCACTCCATTGTCAATCGGCCAGTGGGCGCTCTGCGCCGGCATGGCGAGCTTCATCCTGTGGGCTGAGGAGCTGAGAAAGCTCATCCTGCGACGCCGACGCGCGGGCGTACTGGCCGCTGGTTAGCCACGTGCAGCGGCGGCGTTCCTCAGGTCTGGCAGGCCGAGTCTGCCAAGCTCCGCCGCGAGCCGCTCGTCGGCCCCAGCCGCAGAGAAAGGCGTGGTGCTCGAGCGGCCTCGGCCCCGACAGGCCAGGGGCGCTTGCCAGCAACCGGGCGACGTCGGCCCGTGAGGCGGCCACCGCCAGCTCCTCCTCCGCACCCCCTGCTGACCGGGCCTGTCACGCGGTGGTGCTGGTAGGAACGGTGATCGTGGTGCCGGGTGCCAGTTTGTGGAAGGTGCTTCGGACGGCGACCGTGGTGGGTGGCGCCGTGGATGGCAATGCCTGGAGCGAGATCTGGGTGTGGTTGATGTGAAGTTTGATCCATTGGCCCCGGTAGCGGATGTCAAGGTCGAGGGAGTTCAGTTCGTCAGGTAGTAGCGGGTTGAGCCAGAGGATGCCGTCGCGGGTGTCGAGGCCGGTGTAGCAGCGTTGGAGGATGTCGAGAGTGCCGGCCATCGCCCCGAGGTGGATCCCCTCGCGTGTGCCGGCGTGAACGTCGGCGATGTCGCTGGCGAGCGCTTCGCGCAGCATGTGCCAGGAGCGCCGCCGGTTGGTACGAGACAGGACCCACGCGTGGGCGACCCGGCTGAGACTGGAACCGTGGGCGGTGCGGGCCAGGTAGTGGTCAACGGTGGTGGGGATGGTGGCGGGGTCGAAGTCGTAACCGAGGTGCCGGATGAGTGCGGTCAGTTCCTCGGCGGTGAACAGGTATAAGAGCATGAGGACGTCGGCCTGCTTGGATATCTGGTAACGGTTGGTCGTGTCATCCTCGGCTTCCAGGATGAAACCGAGTTGACCAAGGTCGCCGTACCGGGCGCGATAGGTATCCCAGTCCAGTTCGGCGAGGTCGGCGTAACCGTCGAACTGTTCGATGACACCGTTCGGGAGGAACGACAGACGGAGCCGGCGGGCGATGTGGTCCCACCTGTCGAGTTCGGCGTCGGTCAGGCAAAGACCTGGCCACAGTTCGTAGCCGTGCTCCTGGCCGAGCACGTCGTGGGCGTCCCGGGCGCGGGCGAGGGCCCACGCGGTCATGATGTTGACATAGGCACTGTTGTCGATTCCTTGGCCAGGACGATCGGGGTAGCCGTCGTGGAACTCGTCCGGGCCCATGACGCCATGGATGTCGTAGCGGTCGTGGGCCGCGTCGTACGTGGCGAGGCTGGCGGCGAACCTGGCCGTTTCGATAAGCAGTTCAGCACCGTACGCGGCGAGGAAACCGAAGTCTGCGGTCGTCTCCCAGTAGTGCCACACGTTATAGGCGACGGCGAGGTTGACGTGGTGCTGGCGGCCGCTGTGGTCCGGGATCCATCGACCCGAGCGCGGGTTGAAGGACTCGCGGGGGGTCTCCTCACGCCCGTCGCTGCCGCTCTGCCAGGGGAAGCGGGCACCTTCCATACCGACGGCGGCGGCGCGACGGCGTGCTTGCGGAAGGCGGCGATGGCGGTACTGCAGCAGTGCCCGCGTCAACTCGGGGAGGCGGAGGTTCAGGAACGGAAACACGAACAGGTCGTCCCAAAAGACGTGCCCCCGGTAGGCCTCGCCATGCAGTCCGCGGGCGGGCACCCCGGCGTCGAGGTCGGCGGTGTGCGGGGAGAGGGTCTGCAACAGGTGGAAGACGTGGGTGTTGACGGCCAGGCGGACATCTTCCCCGTCGCCGAGCCCGACGTGGAATCGCTGCCACAGTTCCTCCCACGCGGCGGCGTGCGCACTCAGCAGCTCATCGAACCTGCCCCCGTCACGGAGTTCACGGCAGGCGGCGTCCAACGGTTCAGCGATGGCCCGGTCGCGGGAGGTGAAGATCGAAACGATCTTCTCCACCGTGATCTCTTCGCCTTGCACGACATCAAGACCTAGTTCCTGGCCGATCAGGCCGTGCTCGTCGATGTCACGGCGGTCCGGCCGGAGGTCATCGCCGCCCTGCCGGACCCGCGTCCGGGCGGCCTGCGCCACACGCTGCTTCGACCAGGTCGTCTCCGCGGCCAACCACACCGTCTCCCGCCGGTCGCTCCCCGTACCGGTGACGATCAGGTGCTGGTCGGCGAGGCCGGCGAAGGCGGCGACGTTGGCGTTGGTCACCCTGCCGTCCAGCGCCGAGCGTATTTCGAGCCGGCCGGACCAGTTCTCGGGGATGATGCGGGTCTCCAGCGCGACGAGATGAGGCGTCGCCATGGAGACCAGCCGCCGCTGTCGCAGCCGGGTACGCCGTCCCTGCTGGTCGACTGCGACAAGCTCGCGATTGAGCACGCCGCGGCGCAGGTCGAGAGCGACGTGCTCGTGTAACGAATCGGCCTTAGGCGTGAGCCAGACGCCGCCCGCGGGCCGGAACGTCAGCGGAAGCCAGTTGGGGAGGTTGACGAGACTCTCGTCTTCACGCGTGCGCCCGTCGACCATGGATACCAGTCGGTTGTAGAAGCCGGCCGCATAGGTGCCGGGATAGTGGGCCTCGTCAGCCGGCGCCTCCGGAGCGGCGCCCCGCGTAGCGACATATCCATTGCCCAGGGTGAGCAACGCTTCCCGTGCGCCCTCGGTCGAGGGATCACCGTCCTGGTACGTCAGCGCCCACTCGTCCGGCCCTGAGGAGTCACACAGCTGGCAGCGGGCGTCCGCCATCACAGGCCAGCTACCGGGATGACCGCGAACAGGAACGCCTTGCGCCGATCGGCGCGCCGTTGGTCGCCCACCCGCCGGACCCGCATCGGTAGCGCCCGGCCGCTCCGGTCAGCCCGCCTCATGCGCAACAGCGGATCGCGCGGCCGCACCGGCATCGGACTCATCATCTGCAGCGACTGCTCCCCTCGTTCGCCACCGGCGGTTATTCCCCGCACCGGCCGCAGTACACGTGCCGGGGCGACTTCGGGGAGCCCGCTTTCAGTGGCCTCCATCCCTCGGGATCCTCGCCGGCGATGGCGTGCTTCTCCTCGGCCTGATGGCGGCCGCCACCACCCTGAACTGAACACCTGCCCCGACCATTGCCGGCCGACCCTCGTGTACGGACGGAACCGGGCTCCGGCGGCTAGGTGATCATCGCCGTGCCGGAGGTCTAGTCGGCGTGTGACCCGTGGCGTCCCGAATTCGGAGGAATCGTCGTGCGAGCCCGAGACCCGGCCGTGGCTTCCCGACCATCACCACAGCCATGTCCGTACTCGAGGCGGCCCGGGAACGTCAACTCATCGCTCGCGCTCTTCCAGCGCGCAGATCTCCCGGTAGCGCCGATTCCGCGCGCGCAACAGGATCGCGGCCAGCAACGCGGAAGATCAGCGAGCCGGTCAGCACCCCGATCTTGGCGTGTTCATCTCGTACGGCGCCGGCACCGAAGGCCAGTTCCCCGATGAGCAGCGAGACGGTGAACCCGATGCCGGCGAGCATGGCGAGCCCGAGCATGTCCCACCAGCCGAGCCCCTCGGCGAGCCGCGCGCGGGTGAACCGCTGCACTAGCCAGGTGGCACCCAGCACCCCGATGGTCTTGCCCACCACCAGACCGGCCGTGATCCCCAGGGCGACCGGGTCGTCGAGGGTTCGGGCGAGTCCGCTCGGGCCAGCGATGGTGGCTCCGGCGGAGAAGAAGGCGAAGATCGGCACCGCGACGCCCGCCGACAAGGGCCGGAGGTGGTGCTCGAAGTACGTCGCCAGTCCGGTGCGGAAACCTTCGGCGCGGCGGGCCACTGGAACCGTGAAGGCGAGCAGCACCCCGGCGACGGTAGGGTGCACCCCAGAGGCGTGGACCAGGGTCCAGGTGACCACGGCGAGCGGGGTTAGCAGCCACCAGGAGCGGACCCGGCGCTGCACCAGCGCTCCGAAGAGAGCGAGTGGGGCCAGCGCCAGCACCAGCGGTACCGGGTGCAGCCTGCTGGTGTAGAAGACCGCGATGATCACGATCGCGAACAGGTCGTCCACGACCGCGAGGGTTAGCAGAAAGGTGCGCAGCGCCGCCGGCAGGTGAGTGCTGATCACGGCGAGCACGGCCAGCGCGAAGGCGATGTCGGTGGCCGTCGGGATCGCCCAGCCGGCCAGCGCTCCGTCACCGCCCCGGCGTTGATCGCGACGTAGGTCAGCGCGGGCAGCGACATCCCGCCGAGCGCGGCGGCGACCGGCAGCACCGCCAACCGGACATCGCGCAGGTCCCCGGCGAGGAACTCCCGCTTGAGTTCCAAGCCGGCGACGAAGAAGAAGATCGCGAGCAGGCCGTCGGCCGCCCACTGTTCGAGGGTCAGGTCCAGGTGCAGGCTGGCCGGCCCGACCTGAAACTCCCGCAGTTCGTGGTAGGTGTCGCGCCACGGAGTGATAGCCCAGACGAGGGCGAGGATCGCCGCACACAGCAGGAGCGCACCGCCGACCGTTTCGGTACGCAGAATCTCTCCGATGCGGCGTACCTCGGGCCAACTCCCTCGTCCGACCAGTTCAATCGGCGGCTTGGCCGGCGGAGTCGGCATGCGGCACCTCCGGGTGGGGTCGATGACGGAACCCGACCAGTCTTCCCGGCACACCGGCGAATACCTCAGCGGATAACTGATTCCGCACTAGCCGAGTTCCTCCGCGCCAGGGCAGGTCGATTCTCGGCCAGCGATCGGGAGCCACGGCAGTGGCACCGAGCGCGGCATGAAGCCTCGGCAGCTTCGCCGGGACCGGTGGCGGGTGCAACACCTGACGGCGCCGGGGTCCGCGAAGGCGCGGCACTCGATTCAGATGCCGGGCGGCGCCCGATGCGGAGGCTGTCAGCCGGTTCGCTGGGTTCGCCAGCGGTCGATCAGGATGGGAAGTTCGCGGAACATGTACGTGTAGAAGTCCCGTATCTCGGTGAGCCGGCGGGCAGCCCGGGTGCTCTCGCCGGCGGCCTTGATGCCGTCATCGGCCGCCTGGAACATCGCTTGGATCATGCCGTTGCTCTTCCGGCCCAGGCCGTTGAGAAGTACATCGGACGATGACCGGCCATCCATTGCCTCGCCTTGGGATCCTGTCCTCAAACGCCCCCTGCCGTAACCGGTAGGTAGCGATTTGCCTGGAGCTCTGCCTTTGATTGGGCGGTGAGATCACCGCATGAGGAGGGGCCAGCTGTCCTTCCCTCAGCAGTGGACCATCCCACTTGCATTCGACCGTGGAGGTTGGCAGGACGGCCGGCCCCCGGTCCGCAGGCCGGGGCATCCTCGCGAGCGGATGCCACCCTCGTCCGGCGGCAGCCGCCCCTCGCTCCCGCGCGCACAAGCACGTCTCAAGCGATCCGGTGCTGCGCTGAAGAGCCAGCCCGCCGGGACGCTACCTACTCGGCCTGCGTCCCTAGGGCTCGCCGCTGGCGTCGCACGGCAGACCCGTACGAGCGGTCGGCTGGAAGCGCGTCGGGCGGGGGCCCCTCGGGGAAGGCCAGGCCGAGCAGCAGCCGCAACGCGAGAAGGTCGCATCGACCCGGGCTCGGAACGCGCATCCGTTCGAGCAGGTATTCCTCCAACCACGGGACGGAGTCGACGGTGACACCGCCGAGGCCCGAGGTCGCCACGTCGGCTATCGAACCGCCGTAGAAAGGCCACACTCCAGGACCGGCGGCTCGACCAGGCAGCCGGCCAGCTCCGCCAAGAGCGCCAGGCCCCGTCACGTGAAACTTTGGCGAGCGTCAGCACGGGACGGGCCGTGTTCGGGATGATCAGCGCAGGGGAACCTTCGTCGCGAGAGCCGTCCGAGGTGCTGCCATGTCCGACACAGTGAGTCATCCACGATATCCCGTGCGCGCCTGGTACCGGCCGATGGTCGCCCGCCCCACCGACGAGCCGTACCGGAGGGTGACTCCGCTGGAACTGCTCTTCGATCTGTGCTTCGTGGCCGCGGTGCGGCAGGCCGCCGACCGACTGCACCACAACCTGGGCGAGGCCGACATCGGTCACGGGATTGGCCTCTACCCGGCGGTGTTCTTCGCGATCTGGTGGGCGTGGATGAACTTCACCACGTTCGCCTCCGCGTACGACCCCGAGGACGACGTCTACCGCCTCACCACCCTGGTCCAGATCGCCGGGGCGCTGGTGATCGCCGGTGGCGTACCCCGCGCGTTCGACCGCGGCGACTTCTCCGTCATCACCTACGGGTACGTGATCATGCGGCTGGCGATGGTCGCGCAATGGTTGCGCGTCGCCTGCAGCGACACGGAGCGGCGGGCCACCGCACTGCGCTACGCCGTGGGCGTCATCGTGCTGCAGGCGGCCTGGATCGCCCGGCTGGCACTGCCCGGAGGGTGGCACTGGCTGTTGCCCGGCTTCCTGGCGATCGTCCTCGGCGAGCTGCTCTTACCCTTCTGGGCGAGACGCCCCGCTCCGATCATCTGGCACCCACGCCACATAACCGAGCGGTACGGCCTATTCACCATCATCGTCCTCGGCGAGTCGGTACTCGCGGCCAGCCTCGCCGTCCAGACCGCCTTTGACCGTGGGACCAAGGCAAGCACTCTTCTGTCGATCGCCGGTGCCGGCATCGTGATCGTCTTCGCGATGTGGTGGCTGTACTTCGATCGCCCAGTTCAGCACCTGGCGGCCTCGCCGCGCGTGGCGCTGCTGTGGGGATACGGTCAGTACCTGATCTTCGCATCGGCGGCTGCGCTCGGCGCGGGCCTCGCCGTCGACATCGACTACCAAACCGGCACCGCGCACCTCGGGCGCGTCGCCGCAGGGTACGCGGTAGCCGCGCCGGTCGCCGTCTACCTGCTCGCAGTCTGGACGCTGCACATCCGCCCGTATGAGCAGCTGAAGATGACCGTGCCGTACTGGGCCACGGCGGCGCTGGTGCTGCTCACACCGCTCACGCCGGCGCCGTCCCGCCTGACCGGTCTGCTCCTCGCCACCCTCGTCGCCACCACCGTCGTCGCTACCCGGCGCAGGCAGGGCGCCGCCCGGACCGCGACGGATCACTAGCCTCGTTCTGCCGCTAACGCTCGACCTCAGCAGCGCTCTCCGGCTATTGCTCGAGCGACAGCGACTGTTCGGTCCGGTTTCGAGCCTTTGCACCTTGTCGCGCTCGAACACCTTCCTGGAGACCGGTCGGGCACGCGGGTGATGATGCCGTAGATGCTCTACGAAATGCTCGTAGTCGTTCTCGCCAACGACCTCTTTGACGTACCAGGTGACGAGCCGCCAGCTGCGGCTCAGGGCCGACCAGGGTCTGTTGCGTTGTCCGTGTCGAGGGATCAAGGCAACAGACCCGCTGACCGTGACCACGTCCTTGCTGGTGATCTGGTTGAGTCTGGTCGAGTTGGGATCCATGTTCTCGGCAACACCCCGGACCGTGATGTCCCGGTCCGTGACGATACCGACCGAATTGTCGTCGTCGGTCACCACCACGTCGCCGATCGCGCTGTCGCGCATCTCCTGCGCCGCCGCGGTGAGCGTGTCGTCGCCGTCCATCGTCACCAACCGGGTCGTGATGAACACTCCGACCGTTGTCATGGTGCTCCCCTCTCGGTGTCGGCACCGGGGTCTACCTGCCACCCCGGTCGGGGTAACGTGGCCGGACTCAGCGGTGGCGCAGCCTGCGCCGCAGGTCGTAGAAGCCGTTGCTGGACAGGCCGTAGAAGAGCGGGAGCAGGAGCAGGACGACCAGCGCCGCCGGCACGCTGACCAGCCAGCCGACCAAGCCGGCCGCGGCGTACGCCATGATCCCGAGCAGCGCCCGGAGCCGCTCGACGGCGAAGAACCGGGGCGTGACGTGCCGTTGCAGCAGATCCCCGTGCCGGCTGAGGTAGTGGTAGAGCCAGAGCCAGGCCGCCGAGAGGACCACCCCGACCAGCCCGTACAACGCCACCGCGACGCCCTCGTCGAACCGGTCGCCCGCCTCCACTGCCTGGGAGACCACCGCGGTGACGAACGGCAGCAGGGCCACGCTGAACAACACGCCCAGGTTCGCCCAGTGCAGCCCGCGGTCGGTGCAGCGGATCCGGTGGAAGGTGCCCTTGTGGTTCAGCCAGTTCACCGCGACGTAGAGGTACGACGTGACGTAGGCCAGGTAGACCGGCCAGCGGGTTAGCAGCGCGTGCAGCAGTCCACCCGGCGGTACCTCCGGGGTGCGCAGGTCGAGCACGAGCAGCGTGATGATGATGGCGAAGACGGCGTCGCTGAACCCGATCGCCCGGCCGGTGTCCGAGCGCAGGCCGGAGGCCTCGACGTCCTCGGCGTCCCGCTGATCCCGGTCGCTGTCCATCGGCTCCCCCCGTCCGCCGCGCTCCCGACGGGATCGCCGGAGGCGGTGAGCAGGAGCGACGCATACCCACCGTCGGCGACTTCGTGCGGTGATCCAATGTCGGGAACCCGGGGCCGCCGAGCGGTGCCGCCGTGACGGTCGGCGGACCGGTCCGCGCGCGAGGTCACCCGCGTGGGGGGCATCCCGTAGACGCGCTCGACGTGCAGCCGCAGCACGAGGCGACGCTCGGCGACCATGGCCCGCCGGAAGTCGTCCCAGTCCGGGTGTTCGCCCTGAACCGCCCGGTAGAGCCCGAACAGTGGCACCGTTGCATTGAAGGTTGGCAAGATCGAGGCAGGCTTGAGGAGTGAAGTCATCGACCCGCTCGCGCCCTTGGTTGCCTCCGACGTCGGCGTTCGCCGGGTTCCGGTTCCCGCCCGAGGAGATCGTGGTCGTGGTCCGCTGGTATCTGCGGTTCACGTGCCACCCGGAAGGGGTGTTCTTGGCAGGAAATACTCCGTGTCCTCCCGGTGTGCATAGGGTCAGGCGGTAACCCGTCCTCTGTACGTCATGACGTGGGGCGAGGAGCGCAGCGGGATGACGGTCGAGACCCCGGCGATCGCCGCCTGATGCGCGCGGCGTTGATCATGCTGGCCACGCTGGTGGTGGCCGTGCTGCTGGACATCGGCACGCGCAGGCTCGTCCGTCGCGCCAACCACGGTCGCTACCGGTGGGTCCTGGGACCACTGCGGAACGCCGGCCGCCGTCCGACGGCCGCCGCGCTGCTCCTCACCGGGCTGTACCTCGCACTGCCGCCGAGGCCGACCGGATGGCTCGGCGACGTCCGACACGCCATCGGGCTGTTGCTCATCGGCAGCGTCGCCTGGCTGGTGATCAAGGCGTTGCACGTCGCCGAGGGCGTCACCTTCAGCCGGCTGCCGCCGGAGGTGGTCGCCGACCGCCGGATCCGGCGGGCCCGAACCCAGATCCGCCCCGTCCGACGCTTCACCGCGGTAGTGATCACGATCGTGGCCATCGGCCTGATCATGACCACCTTCCCGCCCATCCGCGCGTTCGGGATCTCCGTCCTGGGCTCGGCCGGCGTCGTCGGCGCGCTCATCGGCCTGTCCGCCCGGACCGCGCTGGGCAACGCGTTCGCCGGTCTTCAGGTCGCCTTCTCGGACGGTCTGCACGTCGGCGACGTGGTGGTCATCGAGGGCGAGTGGGGCCGGGTCGAAGAGGTCAAGCTGACCAACGTGGTCGTCCGGCTGTGGGACGACCGGACGCTCATCCTGCCGACGATGTACTTCACCGAGCGCCCGTTCCAGAACTGGTCCCGGCACGAGGCGCGGGTGGTCGGCAAGGTCCAGATCCACGTGGACCACACCGCCGACCTCGAGGACCTGCGCACGGAGACGCAACGGCTCGTCGAGTCCTCACCGCTGTGGGACCGGAGCCAGTGGGTACTGCAGATGGTCGACGCCACCGCAACGAGCGTCGTGATCGAGGTGCAGGCCGCAGCCGCCGACGGGCCCAGCGCCTGGGACCTCCGCTGCGACCTCCGCGAGGGCCTGATCCGCTACATCCGCGACAACCACCCGCAGTGGCTCCCCCGCACCCGCAGCGAGTACAAACCCTGACCTCCCCGCAAAACCAACAAAGGCGCCTTGACGGGCGAAAGGTGCGTAGCGTTCAGGTGGGCCTGTGCCGAGGACCCACCCTACCGACAGGAAGGTATGAGGTGTCGCTCGACGCGTTCCGCATCCCCGGCGGCTCCTTGGACGACCTGATCAGTCGGGTCTTCGGCGGAGACCCGTTCGCGGGACGTCCGGTGGAGCGCGTGGACCTGTCCCGGCTGCTCTCCACCGAATCGCGGCAACTGCTGCAACGGGCAGCCGAGCAGGCTGCGGCGTGGGGCAGCCCCTACCTCAACGTCGAGCACCTGCTGTGGGCCGCCGCCCAGTCCGACCCCACCCGCCGGATCCTCGACGCGAGCGGCGTCGACCCCGACGACCTGGCCCGCCAGATAGAGGCGGCCCTTACCAGGGGCAGGCCACGCGAGGACACGCCCCCGCTCGCGCCAGCGGCGAAGCGCGCCCTGCTCGCGTCCGCCGGCCCAGTCCCCACAGGGGGCTCGGCAGGGCGGGCCGACCGCCGTCTGGGGGCTCCCGCGAGCTGTACCCGGCCGACCGCATCCGCGTCGGCCGCTGACCTGCTCATTACGAGTTTGTCGCGGCCTGGTGGTCGTCGTGGTCCTGGTCCTCGCCGACCTGCTGTTGTAGTCCCCCCGTGTACGTCGGCGTCCGGAGGCTTGGCTGCTCGCTTGGCTGCTGGGTCCATCCATAGCTAGCTGTGGCCTGGCCGCGGCTCCCTTGGGTTCTAGGACATCCCGACAACACGCTGTACGTGCACTCGATGCTGACCGCTTCAGGAACCAGCAGCCCGGAACCGGCATTGGTGCCAAGGCGCCCGGAGTACTTGGCTACACGCGTACTCGTCCGTCCGGGCGACCCGGCGTGAACGAGACTAAGTGCGGGATGCTCGGGGTGCTCACGTCTCACGACGAAGGAGGCCCCTCATGCAGGCAGAGTACGACGGTCGGCAGTTCGTGGGTATTGATCTGCATCGTCGCCGGTCGGTGATCGTGCGGATGACGGAGGCGGGCGAGAAGCTCGAGACGGTGCGGATTGACAACGACCCGGTCGCGCTGGGGTTGGAGATCGCCAAGGCCGGCCCGGATCCCGAGGTAGTCCTGGAGGCCACCTATGGCTGGTACTGGGCGGCGGACGTGCTGATCGCGGCCGGTGCCCGGGTGCATCTGGCGCATCCGTTAGGGGTGAAAGGGTTCGCCTACCGGCGGGTGAAGAACGACGCCCGTGACGCCGCCGACCTGGCGGATCTGCTGCGCATGGGCAGACTGCCGGAGGCGTATGTGGCCCCGCCGGTGGTGCGCGAGTTGCGGGAGCTGGTGCGGTATCGGGCCAAGCTGGTCGCGTGGCGCAGCGGCCTGAAGGCATCCGTGCACGCGGTGCTGGCCAAACAGGGCGTGCACATCGCCGTATCGGATCTGTTCGGCGTCGGTGGGCGCGAACTGCTCGCCCGGGCGCCCCTGGATGGGGCGTATCGAGGCCGGGTTTCCTCGCTCTGCCGGCTGATCGACGCGGTCGATTTCGAGATCGACGCGGTCGCTGGACCGATCCGGGCCAGACTCGCCGGGCAGCCCGGTTGCACCGCGATCCAGGCCATCCCCGGTGTCGGGCCGATCCTGGCGGCGGTGTTCGTGGCCGAGATCGGCGAGGTCGACCGGTTCGCCGGCCCGGCGCAGCTGGCCTCGTGGGCCGGGCTGACCCCACGCCACCGTGAGTCCGACCTGGTCGTGCACCGGGGACGGATCACCAAGCAGGGCTCGACCCTGGTGCGGTGGGCCGCGGTCGAGGCCGCCCACGGCGTCCCGCACACCGCCGGCTGGTTGACCTCTACCCGCGCCCGCGTTGCCGAGCGACGCGGACGCAACATCGCCACCGTCGCGGTGGCCCGCAAGCTGCTCACCCTCGTCTACTACGGCCTGCGCGACGGGCACATTCGTGCCCTCGCACCGGCCAAGGCGGCGGCGTGAGCAGGTTCGGACGTGACCGGACGCGAGCTCGTTTTGTGTCTGACCCCCGTCGGCCGACGGCGAGGCCGCCCGCTTGATTGACCCCGTCCGGTCACGGTCGCACACCACCATGCCCCCAAACGGCGCGGGGGCGAATGGATGACAGGCAGCCGAACCCTCGGCCTGCCCTTCCGGCATCGGTCGGACCTGATGACGCGACCACCCACAACGCCTTCCGACATCACGAGCATGGCGCGCACGGCGCCGGCGTCAAGGCCAAGCCCCTGCGGGGTGGGCCTACGGCCCAGCCGTTGACCCCGGCACCGCACACACGCCTGCCCGAAACCCATTGCCGGAACCGGAAAAATCAACGTCAGCAGGTCAAAACCCCAGCCTTGACCGGCCCCGCTCCTTCATGGATGACACAGAGGGGTGCCAGTTCAGGACATGCACGGCTATCCAGCGCGGCCCAAGGACGCTGACGCCTTCGGGTGCGCCGAAGAGGTCACCGAGCAGGAAGCCCTGGTCAGGGCGGTGCCGCTGAGATTGATCTTCCAGAGAGCAGGACGAGTCCGGACCGACAGCCAAACATCCGCAAGGCAGAGATCTATGGCTCAGGCGGGTCGCCGGTGCGCACCAACCATCGGCTTGGCATCTGAGGTTTCTCAGCGCCCACGCGCCGAGCGGGTGACCACTTCGGTTTTCTCTGGGAGGTCACGCCGGCCCGCTCGCCCACATCACCGCAGGTCAAAGCCCTCGGCTCTGTCCAGTGTCGGTGAGCACTTCGCGCGCGGTGACCACTTCGCCAACCTGCACCCAATCTGCTCCCAGATGCAAGGCCAGGCCATCCAGCAGCTCCTTACCGCCCTGACCTGCGCATACTCCCCTGCCAGGGGACATAGAGTGCTGTCGACTGCTGCGCAAAACCGCGGAGCACTCCGTGTGCAGCAGGACGCTGCACCGCTTCTCACCTGCGGAAACGCGAAGCCGTAGGTGGGCGCGGGTGCCGTTCGGCGCAGTTGAGAGCCGTTGACTGCCGTTCAATGCCGTTGAGTGCGCCCTGCTGCTCCCAACCCGCTCCCCCATCACCCGCCGGAACACGTGGGGGCTCGGATGGGTGGGGCCACACGATCCAATGCCCCACCGCCGATGACGATCGCCAAAGACCTTGAAGCTCACACAAGTCTAGGTGCTCCGGTGACCTCTTCGAGCCCGCCGAAGAGGTCACCGGACAGGAAGCCCTGGTCCGAGGGCTGCCCGTGGGATCCGAGTCCCAGCTGCCGGAATTCCTACCGGCTCCGCCACGGCGGATCCCCGAGCCGTACGCCGATGCAGCATGGCGCTTAAAGCCGTGTTAGCCGTCACCGAAGGTGACGGCTAACAAACCTGGTGCGGTACCGACGCCGGAGTGTCGACGATCTGGCAGGTCAGGTGACCCCGATGTTCAGGTAAAAGTGGCCGAGCTTGAGCGAAAGAGAGGCGCCTCCGAAGTGGTGAATGAGCAGGGCCAACAGAATGACGATCAAGATGCACACGACGAGCCAGATCAGGAACCACACGAACCCTGGGATCCCGTAGCGACCGACGCGAGCCATTAGGCTCGCCCCCTCGCGGTTGGCGCTGCAGCACGAACCGCCACGCATGGGCGTGTCGGCTGTCGGTAACTGCGCCCGACGCTAGCGGACGTCTCCATACAGCCTCCTTCATTGAGGTGTCCGCGAAATTTCCCTACCGAGACACGCGCCAAACCGGGGCGGAGGAGCCCTGCTCTTGTCCAGCAGGTCAGGCGTGTCAGACCCGGCACGCATGATCTAAGACATGGCTGATCGGACGGTGCCCGGCACGGATAGCTTGATCTGCTCGACGCCTCGAGCCACGGTTGGGCTTGGTCGTGCGGGCCGCCGTGGTCGTTGACTGCGCGCCGTGCGTGCACCGACGGCGCTGGGTCGCAATGCTCGTCAACTGGGACGCAGCAGAGCGCACGGGCACTGATCTCGCTTGGCTTCCCGAGAGGCATCCGCACGCGGCTGGCAAACAGCCATCTGACCTGTAGCCTCGGAGGGCCGAGCTCTGCCCGCCGCGTGGCGGGTTCGAGCTGCACGACGCATGGGACGTAGCCACGGAGGCGCACCCGGGAATCGCGATCATCGGCGGTGACGGCTCCCTGAACAGCTCGTGCTCGACCAGCGCAGCGACCCTGCATCGGTGCTGTTGGTCGACATCACACGCAGCGGATGGGACAGCGCCATCCGACAAGCCGACAATGTCGCCGAGCTCATCCACCGCATCGAGGCGGGCACCTTCGCGTTCAACTTCGAGGATTAGCGGACATCGGCGGGCATGACCGACCGCGCACTTCGCGGCAGGTGAGTTCACCAAAGCTAAAGCAGCCCACGTTTGGCCATGTAGGCTCGCAACGTCTCGGCGTCCTCGGTGGACGTCAGGCGGCGTGGGATCACAGTGGCTGGCGTCCGGCCGACTTACACGATCCAGAACTCAGGGGTGTCCCTTACCTGGGCGACCCCGTCCCAGGCGATGCCGCCGGACTCCGAGCCGCTGCGCATCATGATGTTGTCGTCGGTGATGTCGTAGGCGCCCTCGACAGCGT
>JBARAE010000225.1:0-4799 GCA_049791715.1 Micromonospora sp. | reverse complement strand
GGCCTGGCCGCGGCAGCGCGGCCCAGTCCGGGGGCGGTGCCGGCGGAGGCCGCCACGCTCTTCGAGGCCCAGACCGCGCAGGGCTTCCGAGACCGCTGGCGGGACGTGCAGCTCCGCTTCGTGGACGACCCGCGAGCCGCCGTCGGTGAGGCGCAGTCGCTGGTCGAGGAGGCCATCGAGGCGCTCTCCACCGCCCTGCAGGCGCAGAAGTCGAAGCTGGGCAGCTGGCAGGAGTCGGGGGGCTCCGCGGACACCGAGCAGCTCCGCGTCGCCGTCCGCGGCTACCGCGACTTCCTGGACCGCGTCCTCGGTCGTTGAGCACCCGTCGAAGCCCCGGCCGGACCTCGGCCGGGGTTTCGACATGAGGGCTGAGCATCGGCATGGCGGCGGCTCCCCGGGGTACGCGAGGGGGATCAGCGAACGGGACAGGAGGGCAGCACCATGACGGATCGTGACCGCGGCGGCGAGCGGCCGCTGGAGGAGAGCCCGGAGATGGCCGCGGCGGTGGACGACGAGAGCACCGTGCCTCAGCTGATGACCGGCGGTGGCGCCGACCGGGACACCCCGTCCTTCACGGAGCCGGGCGGCCCGGCAGGCGCCGCTTCGACGGAGGACCTGCTCGGCGACCCGTACGCGGCCGGTACCGGGGCCACCGGCACGGGCACCGGGGCCGGTGGAAACAACATCCGCACCGGCGCCGAGCAGCCGTGGGAGCCGGAGGACCTGGTGATGGCCCGCGGCCAGGACCTCACGCCGGAGAACCTCGAGCGGGCCCGCCGGGACCTGGCCGAGCTGGGGCAGGCGGCGATCGAGAAAACGGTCCCCTGATCTCGTCACCGTGCCGCCGCACGGCGGGCCCCTGGCCGACCAACGGTCGGACCAGGGGCTCCGGGTGACCCGCCGCGCAGTGCCGCACTCCTGCCGCGGCCGGCCGGCCGGTCAGGAGAGCGGCGGGTAGGCGTTCTTCATGAGCTCCTGGAACTGGGCCGAGAACCAGGCGCCGGAGATCGGCGCGTTGGGCAGGGCGCCGGTCGGGCTGTAGCCGTTGCGGGCGTTGCCGGTGTAGGTCGGGTCGCACATCCGGTCGAAGCCCTTGCCCTCGTCGTTCGGGATGTCGGTGCTGGACCCGTCCGACTCGCCCGGAGGCTTCACCCAGACGTACGCGTCGATGCCCGGCTCCGGATTGGCCCGGGGACGCTCGCCGAGGCCGGCGCCGGACTGGTTGCACCAGTTGCCCGCGTGGATCCGTCGGTCGACCCGACCACCGTTGACGTACGTGTCGACGCTGGTGGTCGCGCCCGGTCCGGCGGGCCGGACGGTACCGCCCCAGCCGTTGCGGGAGGTGTCGATCAGCATGCCGATGGTGCTGTCGAACCCGACCGAGACCAGCTTGTCGCGGAACGCCTGGGCGAAGGAGAGCTCGTCGACGTACTGGTTCCAGTCGATCCACCTGGACTGCCGGACCGTGGTGCCGTTCACGGTGTCGGTGATCGTGACGTACGGCTCCTTGAGGGCGGAGTAGTTCGCCGTGTTGGTGATGAAGCCCTGGACGTTGTGCACGGTGCTGCCCGAGGCGGTGGCGGCCTGGTGGAGCTGCGTGGCGGTCGGGCCGAAGTTGCTGTCCCAGCCGATCCAGCCGTGGTGCGCGGCGTCGATGTAGTTGTAGACGTTGCCGAGCGCGCCAAGCTTCGCGAGGGCATACCCGACGCCGTTCACGTACGCGCCGTTGGCCTTGACCGTGTCGCACATGACGGTGCCACCCGGGTTGCCCGACGTGTTGGTGACCAGGTTGGGCAGCGAGTCGATCTCGATGATGTTGATGATCCGCAGGCCGGCGTACTTCGGGTCGGCCTGGATCGCGGCGATCGGGTCGATGTACTCGGCCTTGTAGCGGGGCAGCTCGTCCGGGCCCAGCTCACCGTTGGAGGCCAGGGCGGCGCAGTCCCGGCCGGGCAGGTTGTAGATGACGAACTGGATGTAGCCGGCGCCCTGCGCGAGCGCGGCCTCCAGGTGGTCGCGCACCCCCATGGAGCCGTTGGAGCTGCTGTCGGTGGTGCCGTTGATGGCGGCGATCCGGTCCAGCCAGACCGCGGTGGGGTTGTTCGAGACGCGGCTGCCGCCCGGTTCGGCGTCCGCCTTGGCCTTCCACTCCGGGTTCACGTACCCCCTCACCCCGGCGTACGGGTTGTCCACCTTCTGCCCCGGCGGCATGCTCGGCGACGGGCTGGCGGTGGGGCTGGTGGTCGGGGACGGGCTGCTGCTGGTCGGCGGCGTGGTCGGAGTGCCCCCGGTGCAGACCGTGCCGTTGAGGGTGAACTGCGTCGGTTTCGGGTTGCTGCCACTCCACGCGCCGTTGAAGCCGATCGTGGTGCTGGCGCCGCCGGCGAGCACCCCGTTCCAGGACTCGTTCTGGGCGGTGACGTTCTGGCCGGACTGCGACCACTTCGCCGACCAGCCGGACACCACCTTCTGGCCGCTGTCGGGGAAGGTGAAGCCGAGGTTCCAGGCGCTGACCGGGTCACCGAGGTTCCGGATGGTGACGGTGCCGGTGAAACCACCCGGCCAGTCGCTGGTGGTGTAGTCCACGCTGCACTGGGTCGCGGCCTGCGCCGCGGTGACGGGAAGGGTCACCAGCCCGCCGGCGACCAGGACGGCCGCACCGGTCAGTGCGATCGCCCGGCTTCGGCCGGACAGCCTTCTCCACAGATTCATGCCACTGATCTCCTTGGGCGAGACCGGATCCGCGTACGGCCCGGCGGAACGGCCCGACGGAACGTCCCGGGGACGACCGCCGCTGCCGCGGGTTTCTTGGGGGTGCCCGACCCGGACGGGCGTGGTGGTGCGGCGACCGGCACGAGGGCCGGTCGCGCTGGGCCGGGTGTCGCCCGCTGATCCGGGTGCCCTCGACACCTGACGTCCGCGGCGTGGCTCCCCACCGCGTGCAGTGATTCTGGCATGGGAGCGCTTCCATAGCAATCCCTCGATTAGTTGTCCAGATCGACACGACGCGGGTGGCCCACCTCGTGCACGAGTGCTGTTCAGCTGTAGAACGCGAATTTTCCCTATAAAACTCGCGAAACGGTCTAGCGTTGCCCGTAGCTCGGCCCTCGTCGGGCACAGGACGAACAGGGATGGAGTGCGCAGGTCATGGCTGGGAAGCTGCTCGGGAAGGTCGTTGCGGGCGCCGCTCTGGGCGGTGCGTCCCTACTGGTGTTCACGCCGGCGACGGCGTACGCGGCCGGGCACCACGACGAGGACGAGGGCAAGGTCGTCGCGCAGCCCCACGCCGTCAGGCCTGGCGACCACGTCAAGCTCCTCGAGACCTGCCCCGAGGCGCACGAGGACAGCTTCGTCTGGTCCAAGGTCACCGGCAAGGCTGCGCTCAAGCCGGTCCACGAGCAGCACGGCGACGATCACGGCGATTCGACGGACCCGGACAGGGCCGGTCAGCAGGAGGACGCCGACCAGCAGGGCCGGGACGGCAAGGACCGGCAGGGCGGCGAGGAGCAGGGCCGCGACCAGCACGGCAGGGGCCCGGCCGGCGACCACGGCACGCCGAAGCCGCCGGAGCCTCAGCCCATCGACCCCGCCACCGCCAGCCCGGACGCGGCGGACCTCGCGACCGAGGGCGGCGACATGTCCGACGAGTCGGACGCCGAGCAGGGCCCGGACGGGACGATGCGGCACCAGGACCAGGACCTCAAGGACGAGTCCGCGGACCCCGACTGGAAGGGCCAGGACGAGTACGGCATGGACGAGGGCTGGGAGCCCATGCGGGGCTTCGTCCACGACGGCGAGGCCACCGTCGCCGCGGACGCCCAGCCGGGCACGTACAAGGTGCAGGGCTTGTGCGGCGAGGGCGAGCTGATCGTCCTCCCGAAGGGTCCCGTCAACGGCGGTGACGGCGGCATGACCAGCACCAGCACGGACCTCGGCATGGCCGCCGGCGGGGCGGGCCTGCTCGGCGCCGCCGCCCTGGGCGGCATCGTGCTGATGCGTCGCCGTCGCACCAATGGGCTCGGCTGACCTGACGACGACACGGGCCGGCGGCCGTCACGGGAGACCGTGGCGCGCTGCCGGCGCCGCCGTCGTCGTCCTCCTCGCCGTGGTGGGCGCCGGCATGATCGACGCCTCCGTACGCGACGAGCCCGCGCCCCGGTCGCCTCAGCCGCTCACGCAGGCCGGGATCGCCCACCCGGACCAGAGCGAGGGCGGGACGATCGAGGGCACCGGAGTGGTCATCGAGGACCAGGCGTCCATCGACGAGGAGTCTGCGGGGACCTCGCCCCTCGGTCCCGAATCCCTGCCCCGGTCGGCCCCCACCAGGGTCTCGATTCCCCGGATCGGGGTGAACGCCGACATCATGACGCTCGGCACGAATCCCGACGGCACCGTCCAGGTCCCCCCGCTGGACCAGGCGCAGCGGGCCGGCTGGTACTCCCCCGGCCCCAGCCCCGGCGAGCGGGGCAACGCCGTCCTCGTCGGCCACGTCGACTCGGCGAAGCTCGGACCGGCCGTCTTCTTCGACCTCGGCACGCTGGAGCCCGGCGACACCATCACCGTCACCCGCGCCGACGGCCGGAACGCCACCTTCACCGTCGACGCGGTGCGGTCGTACCCGAAGACCTCGTTCCCCGCGGAGCTGGTCTACGGCCCCAGCGACAAGCCGAGCCTGCGGGTCGTCACCTGCGGTGGGGTCTTCGACCGCAGCACCCGCAGCTACCTCGACAACATCATCGTCTTCGCCACGATGGCCCCGTGACGCGGACGCGCCGGCGCGGTCCGGTGGTCGGGTGACC